>JBCBEA010000125.1:0-8900 GCA_038529195.1 Cyanobacteria bacterium J06600_6 | reverse complement strand
ATCAAAGCGAGAGAAACCATCTTAGCAAGATACGATTTAGGGAAGTTACTACCTCAACACTTACAATGGGTCAAAGATTCAGCTGGCTATAAATGAGTTGTTTTCATTGACTCATTTGAATATAAATGAGGATTAATATTTAATAAAATCATTGATGAAAAACAGAACTAAAAGAAAATTAAGAAGTATTGAGCTATTTTTTGAAGCTATAATTTGGAATTGTCGCTTTTTTATTTTAATTCCCGTTGTTTTTAGCTTATTAAGCGCCTTACGTTTGATCATGGTCGGCACTATGGATGTTTGGGCAGGATTAACTATTGCCCTAGATCATAAAGATCCCGAAGGCATAATGACGATTAAAACCGTCACCTATATTATTGGGGGAGTTGATTATTATCTAATCGGCATTGTTTTGCTCATCTTTGCTTTTGGCATTTACGAGCTATTTATTTCAGAAATAGAAATTAAACATCAGGACGACTCTAGTATTCTTCAAAGTGCAAGCTTAGAAGAACTCAAGGGTAAATTAGTCAATGTGATTGTTGTTGCCCTAATTGTTAGTTTATTTAAGCAAATGCTGAGTATTGAAATTGGCAAGCTCAGTGACGCTATTTATGTAGCTTTAGCAATTCTCTTGATTTCGATCAGTCAATATTTACTGCACCTGAGTCATACAAAACCTCATAAGCGATCGCCGAAAGTTGTTGGAGACTCTCTAGAAAAGTTTTCCAAATCATAAAAATACCGCTTTTTACGAACAGATAAGATTACGACAATCTTTTTTTATAACAACAGTTACTTATCATTTGAATATAGGTTGCGAAACGTTGAGGTTTAGTTATTGCTAATCCTCAGACGTTAAATAGTTAAGTTATTAATGAAAAATAAACCGCAAAAAAAATTTAGAAGACTAGAATTATTTTTTGAATCTGTAATTTGGAATTTTCGTTTCTTCATCCTAATTCCCGTTATTTTTAGTCTATTAAGTGCTTTACGCCTAATCATGATTGGAACGATGGATATATGGGCAGGATTAACTATTGCCCTAGATCATAAAGATCCAGAAGGCGAAATGACGATTAAAACAGTTGCCTATATCGTAGGCGGAGTTGATTATTATCTAATTGGCATTGTTCTATTGATCTTCGCTTTTGGTATCTATGAACTATTTATTTCAGAAATAGAAATCAAGCATCAAGACGATTCGAGTATTCTCCAAAGTGCGAGTTTAGAAGAACTTAAAGGTAAATTAGTCAACGTAATTGTTGTAGCATTAATTGTTAGTTTGTTTAAACAGATGCTAGGTATTGAAATTGGTCAGCTTAGCGATGCGATTTATGTAGCTTTAGCTATTTTATTAATCTCTATCAGTCAGTATTTACTACACCTAAGTCAGATAAAACCCCACAAGCGATCGCCAAAAGTTGTCGATGATAATCAGTCAAAGTTTCCCGAATCATAAGTGATGGTTTGACGATCGCAGACCAAACAAACTTCTTTGTAGGGATATATCCAGCCACAATTCTGCATTAAACCAACAAATATTTCTATCCTTTCTGTCTCTTCTGCGCAGTTGAAGTTTGAGAGTAGATAGTCTTGAATACCAGAATCATCAATAAAAAATTCTGGTTTAATACACTCAATTACTTGCTCCAGCTTTTGATCGATCTCCTCTTTGAACATATCAAGTACTCGAAAATGATGTATTACATTCATGCAAGTCAGAAAATCATCTTGAGCTTGAAATTCTTGTTCTAATTCTTGTATTATTCTATGGTCTATAAATGGGTGGCTAACAATGTCATTAAACCAAGGATTAATGGCACATGATGGTCGGCAAATTTTATCGTTAAAGATTTCATACAAGTAGCTGTGTAATTTGTGCTTTGTGGCATATTGTTGAGCCAGAAGAGGACTAGAGAAGCAGAGTATTTTAGGTTCTGACTCACCCAAGTATTTGTATGCACGATGAATATAATTAGTTACGAGGTCGGCATCAAGTTTATCTGTAGACCAAAATATATGGCACCACTTTTTAGCATATTCAGTAACTAATGATTTTTGACGGGAAGTCATTACACCGACTTGATTGATTTTTGACTCTGTTTTTAATTCCTGGCAAATTTTAGATTCACCAATGCCCAAAATCAAAATATCTCGTAGTCGCATTTCTGCTTTTGATAGCCAATTAACTCGCCACTGATTATGAGGAATCTTACCGTATTGTTCGGGAATAGTATTACCATGACAGGCATAGATTTTAGTACCGTCACGAAATTCTATTGCTGGCTGACCATCATTATGTAATAGTCCGCGATCGTCTACCGATATTATCCCCAGTTTTTCATAGGCAATACAAATATCTTCGTAGAAAAATAGTTGGCTACAGTTGTTAGCCAATACTTGAAATATATTCCATATTTCTGTTAGACGATCGCTAAATCGATCTACTATCATCTGGCAGAAATCAAATGTTAGTCCGTAACTAATCAATCTAGAAAGTATCCTACCTTCATAGAAAGCAATATCATCGAAACCGTAAAAACGATTAAGAACATCATCCTTCATAAAATTCCAGCTAACAAATGGTTTGCAATCGAAGTTACTGATTCTTAGAGCATCTTCTAGCTGTTCCCATAGGTCTTCTGTCATTTGTGCTGTCAGGAAATCTTCTATTTGCACAAATAAAAACGCGCAAATTTCACTATGAATTGAAGACCCAAATCTATCTAAGTCAATATTCTGTAGAACATCATAAGTACTGGTAGGGCGATCGCAATAATATATTATTGGTTCTGCTAACTTAAGCTTGCTATAAATTTTTTTAATTGCTCGCTCTATTTCTATCTTATTTGTTGGTTCAGTAGAAAAGGCGATCTCCTGCCACTTCTCTATGAAACTCGGAATTAATAATTCTTGTTCGGAACTTAGCTCCTTGATTAAATTCATTATCCTTAATCAGTTCTGCATCATTTTTCTCAGACATTAAAAAGCCAGGGTCATGCCCTAGCTTGCTTGGTTAAATTAATTATTTAAGTCAGAAATCATTAAGCTTTAAGTCAAAAACTGTGTGCGTGCAGTACCTCTGCTTCGCAGACATAAGCAATACCAGAATAATCATCAAAAAACTCTTCTGCCACCTCATCTGAAATCTTTACTGCCATATCTCGATTGGGGGTGAGTATCTCAAACTTGATATTCGCGTATGTGCCAGAAACTGTGGGTTGTCCCGATGAGCGCACATTACGACTGCCTTTCCCCCCTGCGTCAACTACCGTATAGCCTGTAGCTCCAACTTCATCGATAATCTTAGCGATCTTATTCAACAGCAGTTTTTCTGTGACGATAACGAGCTTGCTAGCTTTTTGGGTCATATTAGTTACCTCTAAATCAGTTTGTTAGTTAAATTGCATATAAATTTATAAAAATGGCAGCATTACGCTGGTCAATGAATCAGTAAAATCCTGGCGAATTTTGACCTATTGAGAATCAACTTCCCATCAGCGCTTGGGCAAGACCCATGAAAAGGGGAATGCCAATAGCCAGAGCAACTGGCGTGCCGACGGCTGTGGAGGAACCGATATAGGCAGAAGGATTAGCAGAGGGAATACCAGCTCGCAAAGTAGGTGGACCTGAAATATCTGAGCTAGAAGCAGCGATCACAGCCAGAATTACGACCCCCCCAGGACTGAATTTTGTAGTGTAGTGGGCTATCATACCAAAACCGAAAGCTATGAGTCCATGTAGTAGGGGTGCTACCGCACCATATAGAGTATACCATTGACCTACTTTTCGTAGTTCACCGATTCTGGCTGCTGCTTCCATTCCCATAACCAGCATTAAGATTGAAAGTAAACCGTCAAAGAGGACGCTAAAAAACTCTTCATAAACAATGTCTGGTCGGGTTAGCATGCCAAGAGCCAAACCAAGCAGTAGTGCCGATAGCGCCGAACCCTGAAGGCTTTCTTTGACAATGGGCCAGATTTTAACCTTTTTCTTGGCGAGATTCTCCTGTGAGCGGGGATATCCCCCTGCGGTGATACGCTGAGAGCCAGAAGGATATCCTTCTGCAGCAACAGGCTGCTTACTGAGAGATTCGTCGGCGATGCTACGCTGCTTACCACTATAGATACTAGCCAAAACGATTGCAGTTACGAGGGCAGAAATGTCCATAAAGGGATAAAGAGCTGCTGCCCAAGGTTCAAAAAATATTTTTTCTGTTTCCATAAGCGTCAACGCAGCTGCAAGGGTAGAACCACTCACTGCACCAAATAAGCCGGCAGTGGCAATAGCATCAAGAGTTTTAACTTTGGGCATCTTCGCTAATGTATAGCGTCCAATAAACACGATTAGAATTCCGACTAGTGTTGCGAATATCGCTGGCAACAGCATCTCTACTAAATTAGCGTTACGAATTGCAATGCCACCACCTAAACCAACTTTTATCAGCAACATAAAAACAATGAACTTATAAACCGCATCGGGAATTTGTAGTCGGCTATTGACTCCAGCAACAACCATTCCCCCAATCAGAAATCCGAGTGTGGGAGACTGTAGCTTACTCAGAAATAGACTCAAAAAATCAGACAAAAAATCCACTTGTAATACCTCCTTAATCAAATATCAAGTTTTAATAGTCAAAACAATAGACTTAAACCAATCCTTATTGCATACTCCATTGATGTTGATCTATTTTGATAATTACGCAAAAGCTGGCGAAATACCAGGAATTTGAGACAAATTATTTTATTCTATCAATAACTTAAAGTTATATTAATTTTCTCGGAGATATTAATAGCTGATTGATAGTCAACTGATGCTTTATAGTGCGGATTGCTATGTAAGCCTAATCCAGAGGTATTTATGGGAGTTTCTTCAGAAATATTTGAATGCCTAATATTGTTTGAGAAGCTATGAAACGCAAATTATAGGATAGCGATCAAAAGACCGAGCCTAGTGGGCAAAACTGTACAAATTAGGTGATATCAAGAGTTTAATTAGAAATGCGATCGCTATGATCAACATGAACAGCTAGTTATTGCTTGAAGATCGTCTTTAGGTTACTCGGTAAAACCTTTTGCCTGTAGAATTCTCTCTACCTTTGCCTGATGCTGGGCTTCCCACTCTTCCAAAGTTTCGGAGGCTTCTTTTGACATGCGGGCTAAAGCAATTTGATAGACTGATTCCTGTTCTGACTGAGGAATTACGGCAATACCCTCCTCATCCGCAATAACAATATCTCCCGAACTAACTTCTACCCCTCCGCAGTTAATCGGTTTATTCAAAGTACCCAATGTTTTCTTAACTCCGGGTTTGGGCATAATGCCCCTGGCGAAGACAGGAAACTTACTCTCTCTAACTTCCTCAATATCTCGGATTACTCCATCTACAATAAAGCCAGTAATTCCCCGCTTTTGGGCGATCGCACAAACGTTACCACCAGACACAGCATAGTCTAGAGTTCCTGCCTCGACGACAATAATTGAGGCAGGTGCAGCGCGATAAATGGCTGCATGAAGCATTAAATTATCTCCAGGGTGACACTTAACCGTATAGGCAATACCTGCAATTCTGGGAATAGGTTGCCAGACAGCTTTAATCCCAATATCCATAAATTGCGATCGCGGTAGACCATCAGCACAGGCGGTAGGCGATATTTCTCGGAATTTGGCAATGTCGATCATGAGAGTATTATGGCTTGCAGATATTAGTGAGCAAGTAAAGCTAAAACCACTCTAATCGATCAAGTTAATAAAATGCGATCGCCTTAGACAAAAACCGTCAAAATATCAACTAGGGTTGATTCCCCTCTTACTTTAAAAGAGGGGCGAGAAAAAAAGAAATCAAACTCCAACTTCAATCGTCTGAATTGCAGCATCAGCCTCAATATCTTGTTTGACGATCAACAAAATTCCTGGCAGATAACGTTCCATCATCAGAATATTGGTATAAACAAGCTGGGAAATCGACCCTAAAGTTGGCTTATTGTCCTGAAAATCGATACTAGTCTTATAGCGGATTTCACCATCGGCAAAGTCCAGTTCAAAATTACCAATAGTCATGCCATAGTTAGCCCGAGAAGTATATTCTGCCATGCTTGCCAGCTTCGTTGGAGACGCTTGATAGGGACAGACAGAATAAAAAGCAAATCGCTGTTCTGCTTCATCAATTTGAGCGTAGCAGTACCACTGTAAACTTTTTCCCTCACAGGCTACCCGCAGAATTGCTGGATTTTTGGTCACTGAAAACTGCCACTTTTCCTGCCGAAAAAATTCGATCACTAGATCCCGCAAAGATAGATTAGTTGGCAAAGAATTATTAGCAGCGATTGATAACTTGACTCTGCCCCTGGTGAATCGTTGCTGAAAAAAATTACTAATAGGATTAATCATTACTAGACTACTGTTAGTGACTTAGCATAATAAATAAGATTGCAGACAAGCAAAATGCAAGCTGTAACCAAGCATTCTAACTGTCATATTTAGGTTCTTCAATTATTAAAACCTTTTATACAGCTTAATTTGAGAGCTTTAATCGCTAATGCTACATAACGAAGGATTGTTGATGGGGAAATTTGTCTAGATCAAATTCTTTTCTAGACCAAAATCAGCCAGCCAGCCACCAGATTTTAACCAAAGAATAAATATGAAATATATCGTCCGCAAAAATGACATTGAGGAAATGGAAGGTTTAGCCAAGACTCATTTTTTGAATGAGAATGCGAAAAGAACAAACAAATCCTTAGGAGATGTTGTGGGTTTAAAAAACCTTGGTGTTCATATTATTGAAGTCATGCCAGGGTATGAATCAACGGAGTATCATGTGCATCAAAATGAAGATGAATGTGTATATATTCTCTCTGGTAGTGCTACCGTTACAATTGATCGAGTTGATTATCAGGTCAGCGCCGGAGATTTTGTTGGTTATCCTGCGGGTGGACTTCCTCACACAATGAAAAATACAGGCTCCAAAGTTCTCCGCTGCATTGTTGTTGGTCAAAGACTTCCACAGGATATTGGAGACTACCCCAGACTAGGAAAGAGACTGTATCGTTATGAGCAGTCAAATGATTTGGTTGATCTAAGCGATATTTCCAATCCGAGTGTTGGTCAGAAAATCTAGGCATTTCTGAGCTAAGGGATACTCTGTCTGAACCCTTCTGTTTTATACAGCAGAATTTTTTCTTAGTTATTATTGCTCGATCTCGCTATTTCAATCTCTGCTTCCTTAACTCTTCTCAGTCTATAAGGTGTTGGTTTAGCAAACGAGAAATTTTGGTCGGTAAGGGATTTGCAAATTTTAACTGTCCCAATGAGTGATAGTTGGGCAATAATTTTAAGAGCGCCTGTAACCACTATTTAGTAAGAATAGTTTTAGAAAAAACTGTTCTAGTAAAAGGCTAAAGTGGGACTCTAGCTGAAGAACGATTATTTTTGTTATGTGCGATGCGTACTAGCAGGCGTAAAATAAGCTGTTTGCGAAGCAGTATTTCCGTCCGCTCTAGCTTCGCAATCGCCAGTATAGTCATTCCAATTAATTTCCTCACTATTGACTAATTTTTTGTTAGTCGTCAGTCGTTAGTAGGGTTCAGAGTCATTTTATTCCTTTCGCACATACATACGGTTTCTATTTGGAATGACCATAAATTTGATTTGTAAAATTGAACTCCTTTATTTATATGGGTTTCAGAACTTAAATTTTCCTTACCGACCAAAATTGTTCTGTTGCTAAACAAAGACGTGGTGGAGGAAAATATTCATAGTTCAAATATTTGTCGTGTGTGTAGAAGAATTATTTAGATCGCTTTCATTTAGCGTTGCCCTATAGCTAACCCACTTGGGTCTACCGATAACTATGCCGTGCTGTTCGAAAGCTCGTCGAACTCGCAAACGATACTCCCTACCAACCAGCCATTGTTGTAAAGGTGCGGTTTTCAGCCAAACTCTAACTAACATTCCCGTATGAGACAGGCGATCTATACCTAAGATTTCGGGCGGATCGATCAGTTTGTCCTGCCAATCGGGGTTGCGATACATTTCTTGGGCTACTGATTCGAGGACTTTTAAAACCAAATCGGGATCGTTTTCGTATGCCACTTCGACCGAAAAATCTACTCTCGAGCATAGACGGGTTAAATTTTTTACTTCCAGGATTTCACTATTGGGAATAGTAATTAATTGACCTTCAGGATCGCGTAGTTGAGTAATACGCAGGTTTAACCCTTCAACCAAACCACTCATTCCTTTAATCGAAACGATGTCCCCTACGGCAAAACGATCCTCTAGTAAAATTAGACAGCCATTAAGGACATCTTTAATCAAATTTTGCGTTCCAAAAGAGATCGCTAGACCAATTACCGCTCCTCCAGCCAGAATTGAACTGGTGGAAATATTAAACAGCGTCAGGGTTAGGATAATTCCTAAGACAACAAACCCAACGGCGAACAATCCTTTCAAGGCTTCGGCAATAGTTGTCAGGCGTAGAGATTTGCGCTGAGTTTCGCCAAAGGTCAAATAAGGATTGGCTTTCCAAGCATCAGTCGAGCGATCAATTAGAGTTTTGGCAATTTGTAATAATAGACCGAGCAAAAACCAAATTGCCAGCAGTTTTAGAGGTTTTGATAAGATAGCTTCACTCCATTGCATCAACAAAGGAAGTCTAGTAGTTATGTAGTAGATACTTAAATACCAACCGATAATTATCGACCAAACTAATAACCATCTCAGCGATTTGTAAATGCCCAGGCGACGTTGCAGAGTTTTTTGCTGGACGAAAATATCGTCAGACGATGAAATATTTAGGCGATCGGTAATAGGTGCTGGATGTTTGGTATCTAGAGGTGGCGATCTGTCGGATTGAATTTCGGTCGTTGCTAATTTGGATGCTTCAATCCCTGCCTC
>JBCBEA010000124.1:0-9031 GCA_038529195.1 Cyanobacteria bacterium J06600_6 | reverse complement strand
AGATGCAGAACGATAACTCGAACTAGATTCTTCATGCCTTCATACTCGACTAAATCAGGAGTATCAACTACCTCGGGCATGTAAAATTTAATTCCCTGATAGTATTTTTCTCTGCTGGGAGTATCACCTTCCACGGGCTGCACTTTTGTTCCCGTACAGCAAATAACCGCTTCAACTCCCGCCATCATCCCTGGCTTGAGGGTTTCGGCAATGGTTATATCCGCTTCAAATAGCTCGGCTTGTTTGGGTAAGATAGCCTTTGCTCGTTCTAGATCCCGCACTAAAGCTCGGACGTGATAACCTCGCTCCAGCAACTGTTGAACTACTCGTTTCCCGACTCCACCTGTTGCCCCAGCTACCAAAATTGTCATTTTTGCCTGTTTATGAGATTTCGAGGGACTATTTTGCCATAATTTCTGCCAGAAACTGAGCAGAGGAATGACCTCAAAAAAGGTTAAGGTTTGCCAAAGCCGATTGAATTTCCATTTAGCCACAGTTACGATCGAGCAGTTGCTCTGAATAAAAAAAGACCCCATTGATATCTTAGTACCAAATGAAGTCCATTAAATATAGTGGTTGAGGTAATTAGAGCCAAATAATTAGAGTTAAACAATTAGAAATCCAGCTGTTTACCAATAATTAGTAATTGCTTGATGGTGTAGTGTGCTGTTGGCACGAATAAAGACGCTCAGGTCAACAACAAAAGCCAGAGTCGCAATTGGCACTCGTAGCAAAGCCTTGCGCCAGGAATGATTTTGCAGAGAGCGATAGCGTCGTAAGACCAGAGAAAGGGGGATACTCCATCTGCTTTGGGCGATCGCCTTACTTTTTAGCTCATCGAGCCATTGACTATTTTGCCGATTATGGTTCGCAATTATAGTTCCTGCAGTTTGTCCGTTACAACATGCTTCTCGCAGATAGCTAGTCAACAGACCATTAACCACAATCCCCACCACAACTCTAACCTCATGATTAATTAGTTCACAAGGATTCGTGTAAGCTTCAAAAATGTGGGATGCCGTTTCAACTCTGACAATTCTTTTCTCGAAGGTCGGATTAGCAACGGTAAAGTTTTCACTAATTACCAGCTGGGTCAAAAATCCATCTTCGACAGGTAGTCCTGGGGGTAAATGCATCGACCGTAACGGTTCGGCGCGCGCACAGTATAGCTGTCCGCAAATATATAGCTGACCTTTGTTTGAAGATTTAGAAACTGCTACCGACAGCTTTTCTAGCCAGTTTTTGTTCTGCTTTAGTTCAACATCTTTGATTGGCTGGTCTAGAGCAATCCAATATTCAGAGTTGGCGACTAGCACCTCAACCATCTGTTCGAGACAGGTGCGATCGTGCAGTAAGATATCTGCATCCATCAGATAAAAGAAATCAGTGTCTGGTGCTGCAAACTGATGAACAAACAGGTTCCAGGCATTACTTTTACCCGCTTCTGCCACTTCACATACTTTCCAAGTGAAAGACTGCTGGCTTGACTCGATCGCCAATTTTTCTAGAGCTTGACGAGACACAATTGTAGTGTCATCCGTACAGCCATTCGGGACAACTATAACCTCTACTTGATACTTATGGTTGGCATCTGTTAATAAACTCTGCTGACAGAGTGATCGCAAGAGAGGTTCAATTGAATTTGATTCGTTGTGGGCTAAAATGCCGATGCTTAACTTCATGGCTAGTATTCAGGTAGAAATAAAATAGAGTTTGATTTCGTCGCTTGAGCCAGACCAAAGTAACAATTAGTTTTAGGTTAACTAGTTAGTAAGTTTTATATAACTAAACTTATGAGCAATAATTGAAGATTATGCAGTGACCTAGCTAAAAATATCGAAGGTGAGTAACTACGTATATTCTACAGTCTGCAAAAGATTAGCTGTATGAAGGTTTGATGAATTCTATTTGAATTTTTGAAATAGGGTAAATAGAAAGGTTGAATTAAGCGTAAAAATCCAAGTAAATATTCTTCTGTTTATAACGAATAAGCCAACATCCAGAATACTTAAGAGTCAGATTACTACTCAAGCCAAATTGAGGGAAAACTAAATATTAATTGCTAGAGATTTATGCTGTTCAGATACTGATAAATCCGAGTGAACAACAGATAAAATAAATGAAATTTCTAAAATGATAAATGCTCTTAATCCAACGCTGAGAGCTAAGAGCTAAAATCACTATCCATTTAACGGCAACGAGCAGTCAAACTATCAAGAGAACCTGCATCAGCGAAATAACAATACAGGAATATGACTGCTGCGTAATACTTGAGCTGTGGTGCTGCCAATGACCAAATGGCGAATACGATTATGCCCATAAGCACCCATAAGCAATAAACTAATATCTTGCTCGCTGACGTAGTTTGAGATTGCTTTTTCTGAATGTCCTGTAATAACAGAGCAAACTGGTTCAAACCCTGTCTGCTGCATTAATTGCTGGGCTGAATCAAGACGAGCGATCGCCGTGGGGTCGGCTGTATTTTTAGCAACGGTGACAATGTGTAATTCTAGACCCTCAAAGACAGAAGAGTCAGCGATAAACTGGAGCATTTTCTGGCTGCTGGGACTATCATCATAGGCAATTAAGACTCGCTCAATCGATTTGAACCGACGGGAAGTTACTAAACAGGGTTTGTGGCTGCTGCGAACAATTCGCTCTAGGTTTGCCCCCAAATGTCCCGAAGCAAACTCCGCAGCCTCTCCGCGTTTACCTAAGACCACTAAATCGCAGCTTGACTCGAATTTCTCTAGGCAATCTACCAGAAAACCCGTTTCGTGGATCAGGTTAACTTGCTCTACTCCTTCTGCTTCTAGTGTTGCTGCTGCCTGCTGGAGAACTAACTTTGTTCTTTGATGATTAATTTTTGCCTTCTCATGTTCCAATTCCACTAAACGTCCCAGCAAATTTTCCGAAGCATCAATACCAATACTGCCACTTAGATTGGTTTTGGTAGTTGCCTGCTGTCCACGAATATCAGTTACACAGAGAACGTCTGCTGCTTCTGCCTGGAGTCGATTAGCAAACCATGCACCGTAGCGATAAATATTTTCTGCAAAAGCCGAACCATCACTACAAAGTAAAATTTTTTTCATAGCTAAAAGTTTTAATTCTCGATAACTGTGGATTCTTTATTTATCGCCAGCCGATTGAAGAGAGTGGCACTGGCTTCATTTAGACCAATGACTTCTACTTCTGCACCGTTACGGCGAAATTTGCTAACTACTTTATCAATAGTTTCTACTGCTCCCTGATCCCAAAGATGAGCTTGAGTTAGATCTACCGTGACACGCTCAACTATCTCTCTAAAATCAAATGATTTGAGAAACTCTTCTTTCGATAAAAAGAAAATTTGACCAGCCACTTTATAAATACGATGAGTACCTTCATCTTGCAAAACTTTATCTACAAATACTAGTTGTGCAATCTTACGGGAAAAGAAAACCGTACTCATTACAATGCCGATTCCGACTCCCAAAGCAAAATTACGAGTAAAAATAATAGCAAACATCGTGGTTAACATTACTACCGTTTCGGTGCGGGGGATACGAGCCATATTTTTAAAAGATGACCAGCTAAATGTCCCAATCGAAACCATAATCATGACTGCTACTAACGCAGCCATGGGCATTTGCTTGACCCAATCTTGTAAGAGCAGGATAGAAATTAACAGAAAAAGCCCTGCCGAAAGCGTCGATAGTCTACCCCGACCACCCGACTGGACGTTGATTACTGATTGTCCAATCATTCCGCAGCCTGCCATGCCGCCAAAGAAAGCGGTAACGATATTGGCAATACCCTGTCCCTTTGCCTCCTGATTTTTATCACTAGGAGTGTCCGTCAGATCGTCAACCAAAGCAGCAGTTAGAAAAGAAGCTAACAAACCAACGATCGCCATGGTCAGAGAATAAGGAAAAATAACCTGTAGGGTTTCTAGATTCAATGGTACCTGAGGCAGAGCAAACACAGGTAGAGTAGTCGGCAGTTCGCCCATATCTCCCACCGTTGGCACATCGAGCTTGAGAGCGATCGCCGCGATCGTCATCACCGCCAAAGCTACTAGGGGAGAAGGGACAGCCTCAGTAAAGCGGGGCAAAATGTAGATAATTGCTAAAGATAGCAGGGTCAAAACATACACCGTCACGGGAACGTTGGTTAGCTGGGGTAACTGAGCTAAGAAAATCAGCACGGCTAAGGCGTTGATATAGCCAATCATGACAGCTCGCGGGACGTATTTCATTTGGCGACCGAGTTTGAGTACACCAAATATCACCTGAATTATGCCTGTTAAGACCGTGGCTGCCAAAAGGTACTGCAAACCATAATCTTTAACTAAATCAATCATCAGCAGCGCCATCGCCCCCGTGGCTGCGGAAATTGAAGCGGGTCTACCCCCTAAAAAAGCCGTTAGAACAGCAATAATAAATGATGTATAAAGCCCTACTTTCGGATCGACTCCCGCAATAATCGAAAAAGCGATCGCTTCAGGAATCAAAGCCAGTCCCACTACTGCTCCCGCCAGCAGGTCTTGTTTGGTATTAAAAAACCACTGCCTTTTTAAAATGTTTAAATTCAATCTGTCCTCCGTAAAGTTCAAGTTTGTATCATACAGCCGTTTTCAGTTGAATAGACTACTCTTTTAATTAGACTGCTCGTAGCGCAGCGCATTCACACATGTGGTTGCGGTATCCCTTTAGGGACAAAGGCGCGTTGTTCGTCGCATGTTCGTCGTCAAAACGACTGAGAGGCTTTGCGTCCATAGCGATTTTTAGGCGATCGATAATTGCGGTCTACCAATGTGCAAAGCGCAGTAAGTTATCTATCTGCTCATTGATAGAGTCTCGATCTTTTGGAGATTAAGCAATAGTCAATTGTTGGATAGGCTAAAACAGATTCGTCTGAAACTTATTAGATTAATTAATCTAGTTCAAACAGTAATCATGAACAAGCCAAAATTGTTCTGAGAAAGAGAGAATAAATATTTGCCGGCGATACCTGCATCTAACAAACCACGAAATTAGTCTTCCAGAGGCATGGTTACTGTAAATGTGCTGCCCTGAGAATTACAAGAAACGCTAATATCTGCTGCCAATATATCAACGAGTTTCTTGACAAGAGTCAGTCCTAATCCTGAACCGTGACCTTGAGGCGAGATATTGTCTCGACCACGATAAAACTGATCAAAAATCTGCTGCTGCTCGGTTTCTGAAATCTTTCTGCCCAAGTTTACGACCTGAATTACTGCCTGGGACTTCACTTTCTTGGTACGCAGAACAACTGCTACCTCCGCAGAAGTGAACTGAAAAGCATTATGTAATAGTTCTCGGATAATCTGTTCGAGAATTAAGGGGTCTACATAGACGTTAAGTTTGCTTTTGGACGGCTTGACGATCAGTTTGCGCTGCTGATTCTTCGCAATGGAATAGGGTTGGGCGATGTTTTTGATCAGAGCATTTAACTCGAACAATTCTGGCTGAATAATTTTTGCTTGAGCATCTATATAGCAAAGCGTAATTAAGTCATCGGTTAGCTTTTTTTGCTGCTGGCAAGATTCGTGGAAAATTTTGAGCACCCGTTTAAACAGGGGCGACTGTCGAGGATTTTGTTTGGCGTTCAGCAGACTTTCTAAAGTTTGGGCTGCTAGCTGGATACTGCTAACGGGGGCTTTAAGCTCATGAGACACCGTTTTGAGAAAATCATCCTTAAGCTGGTTTAGCTTGGCTAATTCTGCTACCTGCTGGTTAGAGTTGGCATATAGTCTTGCCTGACGCATTGCGATCGCACAGCTCGAAGCAACCTGCTCCATCAGAGAAATTTCCAGGGGTGCAAACAGTTCTCCTGGGGGTCTTAATCCCCAAAGATTGCCGATAATACCCCGGTCGTCAAAAATAGGACAGGCAAGACGAGTTACCTGAATTCCTGAAGGATTAAACTGCGGTATGGGTTCAACAAGCTGAAGATAGGACTTTTGTAGCAGCTGCTGATATAGCTCGGGAAATTCATCAACTTGCCTAGTTTCTCCCTGACACAAAGGCAAAGAAACATTATATTCATGGGCAATGGTTGCCGTTTTTTGCGACTCATCATATAGCTCAATTTGACAGCCACTAAGATTTAAAACTGTAGCTAGCTCTTTGGTGGCGACCCGCAAACAGTAGGTTTCATCTAAACTGTCACGGATTTTCTCGGTGATGCGTCTAACGGAGGCTTCAAAATCTAATGCCTTGGTTAGTTCACGATTTTGAGCCACTAATGCCCGACCCATATTGCGCAAATGGAGATGGGTTTGAATACGGACTAAAACTTCTTCCTGCTGAATCGGTTTTGTAATGTAGTCTACTCCCCCTAGCTTAAATCCCTGTACCTTATTTACCGTGTCAGATAGAGCCGTTAAAAAGATTACGGGAATATCTTTAGTCGCTGTTTGAGATTTTAGCTGGCGACAGGTAGCAAAGCCATCTACCCCTGGCATTAGGACATCAAGCAAAATCAGATCGGGACTTTGAGATTGAGCAATTTGTAAAGCGCTTTCGCTATCTTCGGCTAGCAATACCCGAAAACCTGCTGTTTCTAAATAGGAAAACAGTACCTGTAAGTTATTGGGAGTATCATCAACTATTAAAATAGTGGCTGAGGCAGTTAAGAAGGAATCAGCTGGTGTAGATAGTTGCTGGATCTCGGGCGGTAGAGCATAGTTGCTGAGATTGACGCCAGAAGCTTGAGCATTTGTCGGCGGTTCTTTTCCTGTCTGATTATTCAGCTCTTGTTTAGATCGTTCTTTTTGTGCTTGCTCATGGTTGGCAGAAGCGATATCTGATGGCAGTTGGCGGTGAATCAACATAGAGCGATCGCAATTCTAAAAAATATTTAAAAGTGATTTATTAAAGTTCATTGTCAAATGACAATATCAATTTCGTATCTTAGCCTTATATTACGCTTGCTTTTCTTTTTCTAGGGATAAGATAGCCTAAACTAAAAATAAATGGAAGTCAGGCTCGTAAATCTAATTATCTACAGTCGGATCTTGCATAATTCTCTATTCGACACCATGATATGAACTGGCTAGCTCATTTACTCTTAGCCGAACCGAACCCAAAAGGACAATTAGGAAATTTATTGGGTGACTTAGTTAAAGGAACAGCCAGAAAATCTTTGAGTCTTGAGCTGCAAAGAGGTATAGCCTGTCATCAGGCGATCGACATTTTTACAGACCGACATGCAGTTGTTCAACATAGTAAACAAAGTATAGATACCGAATATCGTCGTTTCGCGGGAATCTTAACTGATGTTTTCTATGATTATGTTTTGGCAACTAACTGGCAGGACTATTCTGAATTACCATTAAAAGAATTTACGACAGGGATTTATGCTTCTTGGTCGGGTCATCTTGAACAGCTGCCTCTTTACGCTCAGGGAGTAATTTTGTGTCTGATCAAAGAAGATTGGCTAGCTGAATACGCTACTCTACCTGGCATTGAAAATACTTTGGCTGGTATCTCCAGACGCTTAAACCGTCGTCAGCGCCAACGTGTTTATGATTTGACCCCCGCGATTAATCAGTTAACGGCTAATTACGTGGTTTTTGAACAAGATTTTCAAGAATTCTTTCCTCAACTACAGCTATATATAAATAGCTGGCAGAAAAATCAGCCTCAGATAGGCGATTAAACTCGATTAGTGGTTATGTTTTGTTTTTGCCATTTAACTCAATCTAGCAATCTTGATCTCAGTTTTTTCTCAACCTAAATTCAGCTTGTCGGTTTGTAATAGTAAACAAGTAAAGTTCAAGAGTATTTTCTTACTCTTGCTGCTCAATGTCGCTAGTTATTATCAATTATGAAAAAATCTTTATGTCTCGCCATAACTATAGTTAGTCTCAGCGCGATCGCATCCTGCGCTAATTTTACGGGTTCTACTCAATCTTCTTTTGCGACGCCCAACCAGGCAAGCACCGCTAAAACTCAAATTGCTGCTAGTGACTCTTTTAACTACCAAGACTATGCCGACGTGCTGCGAACCTATGTCAATGATCAAGGGTTAGTTGATTACGCTGCTTTACAGTCAAACAGAGAGCAGCTAGATCGCTTTAATCAATCTCTGGGCAAGGTCGCTCCAGAAACCTATACAGGCTGGAGTGAAAATCAACAAATTGCCTTTTTGATGAATGCCTACAATGCTCTAACTCTTCAGTCTATTATCGACCAAAATCCCCTCAAAGAAAGTATTAGAGACATTTCTGGGGTTTGGAATAGAAGAAAGTTTGCCTTAGTGGGTGAAGAGAAAACTTTAGATAATATTGAGCATGATATTTTACGCAAAGAGTTTAATGAACCCAGATTACATGTCGCTTTGGTATGTGCTGCGATTAGCTGTCCTTCACTACGCAATGAGCCTTATCTAGCCGAAACTTTAGATGCTCAGTTACAGGATCAGACCGTTAAGTTTGCTGCGAGTCCCCATGGCTTTGAATTAGACCGAGAAGATCGAAGAGTTTATTTGTCTTCAATTTTTAAATGGTATGGTCAAGACTTTGAAAAAACCTATGGTGTTGAATCTAAGTTTCAGGGAAATGACAAGCAACGAGCCGTTCTAAACTATCTCAGCCCGACTTTAGATTCGGCATCCCAAAAGTTTTTGGCTCAAGAGGATTATAAGGTCAAGTATTTAGACTATGACTGGTCTCTAAATAAACAGTAAGTCAAGCAAAAAAAACCTTGCAGCCTATCATATTAGCAGATAATTATTGTCCAGATTAATACTCAGACTTGAGGCAATATTATTAGACTAAAAGTTCGCTTAGCTACTGTACTTTTTACAGTTACTCGACTATTTATCCATCGGCGATCGCTTGCCAGACTAAATATGCTTATATGATGCTGCTGACTTTCACCTCGCTAGATTGTTGGTAATGATGAGCGATCGCAATATCTCAATTGAAGTTTTAGAGATTTGAAGTCAAGAAGCGATTTTTATCCCTTTATTTTCCGCAAATAACTACCATAAGATATCAAATATAAAACCTTGTGTTAAC
>JBCBEA010000123.1:0-9045 GCA_038529195.1 Cyanobacteria bacterium J06600_6 | reverse complement strand
TTTTGGCTAATGCCTAAATTTTATTTTGTAGACTATCTTCATTCGGAAAGATAAACAGTTCTAGCCAGGAGGTGTTGTCAAATACACAGTCATTCTAATTAATTGCCACACGCCTTTGTTGTCTATTTTCTGGCGATTGAGTATCCGCAACGATGTTCACCATCATTAATCCACTGAGTTCGCTGAACAATACAGTCGGGCAATACTGCTGCAAACATTTCTAGTTCATGTCCACAAATGCTGGGATAAGATTCTGCCACGTCGGAAATAGCGCAATTATGCTCAACGAGAATGTATTCGGGCTTTTGCGGGGGAGATGCCTGGTGTAACTCAGCCATGTAGCCTTCTTCTTGCCGTAACTGAACTAATTTCAAGATGCGCTGCTTGAGATTCCCCGAACCTAAGAGAGCTCGGTATTCCGCTGCTTTGCGCTGCCACTGCTTTTCTAAAACTTTGCTAACCTGCTCTTTGCCAACGGTTTCCGTCAGAGTATCCAGAAAATTTACGGCAAATTCGCTGTATTTTTGAGGACTAAGGCGATCGCGTCCGGCACTGCTCAACTGATATAAATGTTGCGGTCTGCCCATGCCCTGCTGAACAGCATGATATTCAAGCAGACCATCAGTTTCTAGCTCATTGAGATGACGACGGATTGCTTGAGTACTAAGGTCTAGCTCGGTCGCAAGCTGTTTTGCTGTCGCTCGATCATGTCTTAATAAAGCTTGGAGAATATTTCGTTTAGTAGACGGTAAACCAGTGGTCATCATCGCCTTAGGAACTACTGAGGAACAAATAGTAATAGTGAGGCTGTCAAATAAATTTGACTTAAACAACAAACTTGTTGCTAATGTAACCTACAATGACAATATACTTAAACAACAAACCTGTTGTTAAACCAATTTTAAGGCAATTTTACCGAAGCCGTGACAAAATTAGCCAGTTACTGCTCTGGAAAATTACAATTTCAGCAAAAAAATAGTCTACTTAATTTCTCATCATGAGTGCCAACGTCAAAACTCTAGTCAATCAACCCTACAAATATGGTTTTGTCACCGACATCGAAACGGAGCAGATTCCTCGCGGTTTGAGCGAAGATGTTATCCGTCTAATCTCGGCAAAGAAAAACGAACCAGAATTTATGCTGGAGTTTCGTCTCAAAGCCTATCGACAGTGGCTAAAAATGACCGAACCTGACTGGCCTCATGTTCACTATCCGGCGATCGACTATCAGGATATTGTTTACTATTCTGCGCCGAAGAAGAAGCAGGAGAAAAAAGGCAGTCTAGATGAAGTAGACCCTGCAATTCTCGAAACCTTTGATAAGTTGGGCATTCCCCTCTCAGAACAAAAACGATTGAGCAATGTGGCAGTAGATGCTATTTTTGACAGCGTTTCAATTGGTACTACTTTCAAAGAAAAGCTAGCGGAAGATGGCGTAATTTTCTGTTCTATTTCCGAAGCAGTAGAAGAATATCCTGAACTGATCCAGAAATATCTGGGTAGTGTGATTCCCGTCGCCGATAACTACTTTACAGCGCTCAACTCTGCTGTCTTTAGTGATGGTTCGTTTGTTTTTATTCCTAAAGGCGTAACCTGTCCGATGGAACTATCAACCTATTTCCGAATTAATGATGGGGATACTGGACAATTTGAACGTACGCTAATTGTCGCGGAAGAAGGTGCTTCCGTCAGCTATCTAGAAGGCTGTACTGCACCCATGTTTGATACTAATCAGCTTCACGCTGCGGTGGTTGAGCTAGTCGTCTTAGACAATGCTGAGATTAAGTATTCTACAGTCCAAAACTGGTTTGCAGGCGACGAAAACGGTAAAGGCGGTATTTATAACTTTGTGACTAAGCGTGGCTTGTGCAAAGGGGTTAACTCAAAAATATCCTGGACGCAGGTAGAAACGGGTTCGGCGATTACCTGGAAATATCCTAGCTGTGTTTTAGTAGGCGATAATTCAGTTGGTGAATTTTATTCGATCGCTCTCACTAACAATAAGCAGCAGGCGGATACGGGAACTAAAATGATTCACGTGGGCAAAAATACTCGCAGCACGATCATTTCTAAAGGCATCTCTGCTGGCGACTCTACAGGTAGCTATCGCGGTCTGGTTAAAATTGGCAACAAGGCAGACGGAGCGCGTAACTATTCTCAGTGCGACTCAATGCTGATTGGCGATAATGCCGAAGCGAATACCTTCCCCTACATTCAGGTAGATAACAATACCGCCAAGTTAGAACACGAAGCTTCTACCGCCAAAATCGGTGAAGAACAGCTATTCTACTTTGCTCAACGAGGTATTTCCGAGGAAGATGCCGTATCGATGCTGGTTAGCGGTTTCTGTAAAGATGTCTTGAACGAGCTCCCCATGGAGTTTGCAGCCGAAGCAGATAAGCTTTTGAGCCTCAAGCTTGAAGGAACAGTCGGTTAAAGGCGATCGCAGATATTAGATATTGTTTAATTCAAAGGCGTATTCTCAGGGATACGCTTTTATTTTTGGCAAAGATAATCGAGTTAGCTGGCGATTTCTCATTTTATAGTTATTTTATTCTCAAATGAAGGCTATTCAGAATCTTCCACTAACTACTAACTACTACCCAAAGAAAATAACGAAAATCAATTAGAACTACTATAAAAGCGGCGCTTAACAGCGTCTCACACAATCTCTGCCATCGGCTTTTGCCTGATAGAGCGCTTTATCTGCTGCGTCGATTAGTTTTTCAGAATCGATACCGTCATCGGGAAAGCAGCTTATCCCAATGGATACGGTTACAGGTTCCAATTGTTTGCCGTTATGTTCTATTGTTAGTGCTTTGATCCCAGCTCTAATTGTCTCAGCTCGTAAGATTGAGTTGTCGATGGTCGCATCGGGCATCACAACTATTATTTCTTCTCCACCGTAACGACAAGCAAGATCGTACTCGCGTATAGCCGATTTTAAATAAGCACCTACCTTGCTTAAGACTAAATCTCCTGCCTGATGTCCGTGAACGTCGTTAAATCGCTTAAACAAATCTACATCTAGCATTATGATGCTGACAAACTCCTGTTTCCGCTGGGCGCGATCAATTTCTTTTTTCAGAGATTCTTCTAAGTAACGTCGATTGTACAAACCAGTTAGGGGGTCGTGGAAACTCTGGTATCTTAGTTCCTGCTGCAGCTTGAGATTGGCAAAGGAAAGTGCGAGATTTTGCACTACTGTTTCCGCCAGGTTGATCGTCGAGCGAGGAATTTCTCCCGTATTGTTAGAGAATTGCAAATGCAGAATCCCGATTGTTTCTCCTTCCGCAATCATTGGCAAACACAGACTGGGGCATAAGTCCAGATCATGGACGTGGTCACAATAAAGTTCAGGAGTATCGGGAGCTGCCGAATAATAGTCGCTCAAGCGAATTGCCCAACAGTCTTTAGAATTAAAATGGCGATCACTGGTAACATTACCCCAGGTAGCGATCGCATCTACAGCATTTTTACTGTTGCTCATCAAGTAGATCGAACCTCTCGTATCGGGAAATAAAGGTTGAATCAGATCGACGACAATTTTCTGGGCTTCCTCAAAACTGGTACAAACCTGAATCAATCTAACCATCTTCGATAGCTGCACTCTGGTTCGATCCCTAACTTCCAAAATTTCTACCTGTTGGGATAATTTCTGATTGAGTAACTCCATTCTGAGCTCGGCTTTTTTGCGGTGAGTGATATTCTGAGCAATGCCTAGTATCTGTTCTGGTTGACCTTGGGAATTACGATTGAAGATAATATTTTTATCCTGTAGCCAGTACCATTCACCGTACTTATCTTTAATTCGATATTCTATTTCTAAATAGTCGTCGTCTTTTAACGATAAACATCGAGTTTGATGTTCCACTACCTGCGGCATATCTTCAGGATGAATCAATTCACTCAGTATGTTGCTCTCAAACTTCTGAATTGCTGAAACTGAATAGCCGAGAAGCTCGTTAATAAAAGGATTACAGAAAATATTGCGTTTAGTCTTGAAGTCGTAGATGTAGAGGAGATTGGGAGCGGTATCGGCAATCTTTTGAACAAAATTAGTGCTTTTCTGTAGTTCACAATTAGCTGTTGTCAAAGCGGAAGTTTTTTCGGCTACTCGCTGCTCTAACTCTTGATTGAGCTGCGCCAGTTCTTTTTTTGCTGTTTCTTCGGCAGCTATCTTTTCGTTTAGCTGCTGGTTGAGTATCTCTAGCTGCTTAGGTGAAGGAAGGTTAATGATTATAGGAATGATAGGTAGCAGAGAAAATGCAGTATAGAGAGAAATCAGGGCTGTAATTGCCTTGAGGATGCCATAAACCCAATAATCGGGATGCCAGAGAGTCCAAATTTCTACTAGGTGAGCAGTGCCACAGGAAAGAATAAAGGCACCAAAGAGAATAAAGACATTTTTGAAGGGTAATTCTTCTATTCGACGAACAAAATAAATAATAAAGATCGGAATTAGATAATAGGCGATCGCAATAAGAGCATCGGCAGCAACGTGCAGCCCGACAAGAGGAGTTTGCCAAAGGTAACAATGTCCGTGAGGAATATACTGAGTGCTGGCAAGAGAAGGCGACAGGACAGATATCATCTCTAGATTTAGATTAAAGAAAAATCACTATTCGTAGTTGTCTCAAGAACCTCTATGTTTCGCTTTCGACAGCAATGAATATGTAATTTATCTAAAATAACCTCGGAAAATTTAATCGCAAAGAAAAAAAGTGCTGTTTTTCTCTTGATGCCCGCATGCGGCTAAAGCCTTTGTGCTCTCTGTTTACTGCTTACTACTTAAACCACGTCTATATAGAAAACTGGAGTTTTAGACTATCCATCTTTTCCCTTTTCCCCTTTCCCTTTAACCTAAAAACAGTTATCTGAAAAACTATGGGTTTCAAAGTGGACGCGGTTTACTACCAATCAACCTGCAGAAATTAATTGAAATGACCATACAGCCTTGTGTACGATATTATCAATGTATACTTTTAGCAACTTCGATGGGTACTATGCTGCCCCGCAAATCTTCTAATGAACAAGTGGATTAATCAGAGATTCTTTTCAGCAGCCATCTCTGGACTCGTAATGACGGCGATCGCTTCTGGGGAAATCACCCAGCATCAGGCTCTGGCGCTTCCTTCCCAAACAGTCAATCAGGTCGTAAAGAAAAGTTCTGTCCGTATCGACGGTGCGGGGAATGGTTCGGGGGTAATTATTGCTCAAGATGATTATGGTTATGTTGTTTTGACTAACCGTCACGTAGTCGAAAATCCAGGCGAGTATCAGATTATTACGGTTGACGGACAACCCCATGAAGTTAGCGAGATACAAGAGCTAGAGGGGGCAGACCTAGCCCTTGTTTATTTTGATAGCGATCGCCGATATACCGTAGTCGCCAGAGGCAACTCTGATACTTTGACCGAAGGACAGGCAATTTATATCGCTGGTTATCCAGGTTCGCAAAGTGTAGCTAGTAGACGTACCTATCGCTTTATGTCAGAAAATCTTAGCGGTTTTCTCGCTCCCTCAGATGTAGTAGACGGCTACGAACTGATTTATAGTGGCAAGCAGGTTCCAGGCATGAGCGGAAGTCCGATTGTCAATCAAGAAGCACAGCTAATTGGCGTATATGGCAATTCGGAAATAGATATTCAGACGGGCGCTACCTATCTGTACGGTATTCCTCTAAATACGGCTCTCAAGATAGCTACTAGAGCCGGAATTATTCTCGATTCGGGACAGACCGTCGCCAATAAGCCTCAGCCCAACCGTAACGCTGATTTGTTTGCTCCCGCTCCAGGCTCGAATACAGAAGTAGATCTATTCAACACAACTCCTGATGCGACAGTAGCTGCCAATCAAAATAGTGGCAATGCTGGTTTTGAAGTTGTGGGGAATGCTGAAGTCAATAGTTTTATAATTCCTGAAATTGTCTACACGGGAGAATGTCCTGGCAGAAAGCTAGAAAGTCAGGAGGCTCTGTTTTTCTCAAATACAACAGCTACCGCAGCAGATCGCCGAGTGATTATTACTAACGTCACGAGAGGCTTAAAACGAGATCCTCTACCCTACGCAGATCGAGAATATGAGTCGGGTCAGGTATCAGAAGAGACGAAAGTGACAATTGGTACCAAACATGAAAAGAGAAACTTTGTAGTTTTGGCGGGAGTTAATCAGTTTCAGTACGAAATTGTGCAGATTGAGGATGATGATTTTGAAACTGTTCTCGAATCAGGAGCGTTTACCGCTACAGCGGAAAAAGCGGAAAGATATATAGAACGAAACAAAGAACCGAAAGAAGAAACTTACTGTCCTGATGACAAAAAATATTGTGACAAGGAAGAAAGAAAAGTTAGAACGGTATATAAGTGTCCTTATTCTTAAACACTGATGTTCTTCCTGAAGCCAGCTAGTTAAGATTTAACAGATTTATTGAGTCCATCAAGCATTTTAGCTGGACCGAGATCTGCTAGCTCGTAGCCATGAGGATAACTGCGAATCTTTGCATCGGTATAAAAATCGGGATTGCTTCTGGGCAACATTATTTTTGCTAACAAACTGCGTAGTTTCAGCGCTGCTGTTACTAGGTTACGAGCTATTTGGGAAGGTTGAGAGAAGCCAAAAGCGGCGATCGCGCGATCGTCAAACAGACCCTCAACCAAAGGTTTTAATCCTAGACGAATAATAGCGGGAAACCAACTGAGAAACAGATTAACGGTAGATTCTCCTACCCGACGATTACTGTCCGCGTAGATAAAATTCTCCTGTTCGTAGCTGCTGTTAAACTGGGCAAATTCTTCATAGGTAGCAGGAATATCGGCAATTTCCATCTGTTTTCCCACAGCTTGCCAAAAATAAAAAATTGCTAGTTTTTCTGTCTCGCTAAATAATCGCCAGCCAAAATTTTGATTCCAGCGAACTGGCTCGTAAATAAAGGTAGACAGGACATAAAGAAAATCTTGATTGCTAATCTGATAGTGATCGTGAATCCGATTAATCCGACAAATCGATTCCTGTCCGCGATCGCTGTGATAACCCCATTTCATAATCTCGGCAATCAGCAATCCCGTATCGTCATAGCGCTTTTGAGTATGATGATGAAACTCTCCCGTACGATCCAATAGCTGAGAAATACTGGGAACACAGTATGTTTTGAGCATGGCTAGCTCTAGAGAACGAGTAATATCCCAAGGAAATTCATAACCCGCCAGCAAACGGCAAATCTCTTCGCAGTCGAGAACTGGATCTAAAGCTTGAATCTGTTGCAAACGACCATAGCGTAAATTTGACCAGAACATATCTACCAGTGAATTTGACTCAAAATATAGCGCAGGCGATCATAGTCGTCTTTGAGCAGAGTGCTTAAGGTACGACCAACGTTAACCAGCCAGTCTCGGTTTGCCTGGCGCTGACGATAAACCTCTCTGACCGATGCTGCTACCAGAGATTCTACGGGAATATCCTTCGCAGCGAGGAGAGTTCGTAAAAAGTCTAGCTTCTCCGTAAAGTGAACTACTTCTGCTGCATCACAGTGATAAACCGACTGATGAATCTGTGGTGGACGAGGAGGTAAGTATTGATAGACCTGTCCAAAATTGCTTCCGTTCAAGCTATTGGGAGTTTCAAAGCCGACGATCGCTGCTTTAAATTCCGTTTTGAGCATGGCAAAGATTTGAGGCTGCTGCTCCCGCAATTCCGCCAAAGATAGCCCTAAGGCTCGCGCTCGATGAACAGAGTCAATAGGACTGGTGGTGACGTAGGTAACAACGGCAAAGATTTTATTACCCGATTCTTCATCAAAAGACTTAATCCAGCTACCAAAAGGAGGCATTACGGGAAACTTCAGATCTTCAGGTTCGAGACACTGAGCCAAATACTGAGTCGTTGAAGTTTCAATCACTTCGCCAATATGCTGGGGATTGCGATCGTCAACTGTAAACTGAGGTAAGGGAAGACGCATGTTCTAAAAGATGAGAATTTGAGGGATTAAGGATAAGGATGTTAGCCCAAATTACTCCCTTTTGATTATGTTATCCCTACTTTTTCTTTTTAGTTAAATCTACCGCTTCTAGTTCCGACAAATTAAAAGTTACGAGTTTGTCCCAGTTACCACCCTCAAACAGCACTGCAACTCGACCATCATCAATGCGCTGCACTAATCCCTGATAATTAAAGTAGATATCATCAGAGTTAGTAACTTTGACCGTTGCACCAGGTAAAATAATCATCTTCCAAACAAGGCGATCGCCATTCTTAATCGTTTATCTTACTTAGCTTACCAAGTAAACTCAGATCGATCCCAAAGATTCAATCCAGAATAGCGTTAAGTATTTCGTCAGTAGTTGGCTTGTAATTTGGCTCTGATAGTTCTATATTCTCTTTCCAGATATAGTAAACCTGCTCAATTGTGCCTTCGTGATGACTCCAAGACCCTGTGTAATCAATGAAATTTAGTCGCACCAACAGCCATTCCTGTTCATCTGAATCTAACGGTTTAGTCGCAAAAATAAATCCTGCCTCATTATCTTGATACTCGTATAGTTCCAAGCTATACAAAGAACCTGACCAACCATATTCCCCAGAAATTGTGGCTTCAATTGCGGCTCTTTCTGTATTATTTTGTGGCGTAAAAATAAATGCTGCTTGCGGTATTTCTGTATAAATCATCGGCGACCAGCTAAATTTATCTAACATAAACTCAGACAGCTTTTTTAAGGCTTGCTGATCTTGAGTCATTAACCAAACGTCAGATTCTAAACGACTGCTAATAGTCCATCTAATTTGCTCTCTAAATTTATATGCTACTGCTGCAAAAGCATTGTCATAAACTAATTTATGATCGATACCGACATAGCCTTCATTTATTAACTCATCAATAGTTTTTTGTGAAGGAAAAGGTTTTTTATAAGAAAAGTCGTAATGAACAGGTCTAGCCCGTAAACCCAACTCCATACAGGCAGTACTTTGCCATGGCTTATTTAGCTTTTTCTGTTCCACGATCAATATTCCTCTTTTAAAGAACCTTTATTTATAGTTCCCTAAATAAAT
>JBCBEA010000122.1:0-9069 GCA_038529195.1 Cyanobacteria bacterium J06600_6 | reverse complement strand
TTGTGAGTAGCAGCAATACTTCTATGATGGAAATTAGAATCGGAGAGCTGGAATTAAACTAAGCTTCGCTCTGGGCTTGATACTCGGGAGAATTCACCACGTGCTCTAGTAAACCCCCACAGGCGTCGTAGAGTAGGTCAATTACATAATCAAAACCATCCGCACCGCCGTAATAGGGGTCAGGGACTTCGCGATCAGGTTTCTCGGTAGCAAAGTCACACATCATCAGCACCCTGTCTTCGTATTTGCCTTCACGGTCAAGATAAACAATGTCATGATAGTTTTGTCGATCCATTGCCAGAATCAGATCGAATTTTTGTAAATCGCTGGGTTTTAGCTTGCGAGACTCTCCCTGTAACTCTAAGCCCCGCTTGTTTGCAGCTATGTTCATGCGTCTGTCAGGTGCTGCGCCAATATGATATCCCGATGTCCCTGCCGAATCGCAAACAATATTAGCCGATAAACCAGCCTCTTCAATCAGTTGGTTCATAATATTTTCTGCCGACGGTGAGCGACAAATATTACCCAAACAGACAAACAGTAATTTATAGGTCATAAGTAACTTATTTTAAAGTGACCATATTTAACAAACATTAAAATATGGCTGAGATAGAACTTCTGCTTCGGTAAATGTACCACAGAGTCAGGAGTGAGGGTTATAGGAACGAACTTAACAGTTTAAATAGCAATTTTGACAGTAAAAAAGGGCAAAATAAATCCAGTTAGACCCAGCATGAGCATTGACGAAAATTACTCACCAATAGTTATTTACTGACCAGCCTTAATTGACGTTGTTAGTTCCTTTAATAGCTGTTATAAAGCGTAAAGTTTGAAAATATTTGCAACTATATTAAAAGAGATGCTGGCTTTTTTCTCAACCAGCCAGTGCTACTATTATTCCCCTATTCGAGCTAGC
Source organism: Cyanobacteria bacterium J06600_6 (assembly GCA_038529195.1). Taxonomy (GTDB): domain Bacteria; phylum Cyanobacteriota; class Cyanobacteriia; order Cyanobacteriales; family Xenococcaceae; genus Waterburya. The sequence continues at coordinate 8,153 of JBCBEA010000122.1, read as the reverse complement.
AGTATTAAGACGATCGCTCTGATCTATCTATAAATTAATTAGCAGGAAAGTCATTTAATGTTTAAGTCTAAAGTTAAACGGCGTAGAATATTTACCAATCGTCGTAGTCGAACCCATCGGCGCTTCTCCTGGCTCGGCGCGATCGCTTCTGTCGGACTATTTTTACTCTCCTTAGAATTATTAACCCGCATTTTCATTGATATTTCTGGCGATCGCAGCAAGTTCGCTCAAACGGAAGAAAATTCGGATTCTCTCAGTGCCTATCAGCTGAAATTTGTTCCCAATCAGGCTATTGCCAGAGCAAAAACCAAGACTCAAGATTCTCTCTTAGCCCAGAAAAGTATGTCTGTTGGCTACGGTTTAGTCGGAAATCAGCAGCACGAACTTTGGGAAATTAACGAACAGGGATTTCGCGATCGTGAACCAGTTTCCCTGGCAAAACCAGAGGATGAAATAAGAATCTTTTTGCTAGGGAACTCTACCGCTTTTGGCTACGGTAATCCCAGTAACTCTAGTACCATCTCCGCTCACTTAGAAGCAAGGCTGCAAAAACGTCTTCAACAGCAGCAGGCTTCCCCCCAGATTTATCAACCCGATCTGTTACCAAGCGATCCGACTGAAAAGCAAAAATATTTGGCAAAGCCCCCTCGGCTTAAACCAGGAAACTATCGAATTATTAATGCTGCTGTTCCTGGATATACTTCGGGAAATGAGCTAGCTCAGATCGCTTTACAGATATTAAAGTATAAGCCCGATTTAATAGTTGTGTTAAATGGGTATCAAGACCTTCTTCTCTCTAGCGACAAGTCGGCAACCGAAATTCCCACCCTCAAAACGCCTCAAGATCGACAGCTTGATAGTCTGGGTGCTTATTTAGATCATTTGCTAGAACCATTGCAGAATAATAGTTATGTAGCAAAAATTGCAGCTCGTAACTGGTCAGAATCCCAATCTCGGAATTCTCAGGTAGATTTTGTGCTCGACGAGTCTACGGACAATCTGGTCAAGTACCTGCCTCAAAACGAATCAGAATTGAAGGCTAGAGTCGATCGCTATCTAGAAAATCAAAAGCAGATGCTAAATTTAAGTGCTGCTGCCAAGATTCCTCTTTTAGTCGCGATTCAGCCAGAAATTACGGGACGTAATCCTCAGCAGTTGACCGATAACGAGGGAAAAATTGCGACAGAGTTAGGTAGAACCTACATCAAAAAAGTTCGCGCCAGCTATCCTGCTTTTACCGCTGCTTCCTTGCAGTTAGCCAAAGCCTATCCCAATAATCTTAAAGTTTTAGATCTATATAAGCTAACGGATAAGTACCCTTCTCCCAGTTTTGTCGATCCGATTCATCTCAATGAGGTAGCAAATCAGAAAGTTGCCGAACAGCTATACTATGGAATTTCTAGCATGTCGAAAATGCAGGTAATACCCAAACAAGCGCCGAAACCACAGCCTGTTTATCCTCGGAGATAAGAGCGAGAAAATTAGCAAATTTTGCTAGAATTTTAAGACTATCTTTATATTGCGACCCTGCCCATGAAATCGGACTATCTAGAGAGGATTCTGAATGCCCGCGTATATGATATTGCTCAAGAATCGCCTCTAGAATACGCTCCCAACCTATCAGCCAGACTAGGCAATAAGCTGTTGCTGAAGCGGGAAGACATGCAGTCGGTTTTTTCCTTTAAGCTACGTGGCGCCTATAACAAAATGGCTCAGCTCCATCCAGATATTTTAAAGCAGGGAGTAATTGCTGCATCGGCAGGAAATCATGCTCAAGGAGTCGCTTTGGCAGCTAAGCATTTGGGTACTTCGGCAATTATCGTTATGCCCGTAACTACTCCTCAGGTTAAGGTCGATGCGGTGAAAGCGCGTGGCGGAAACGTAATCTTAAAAGGCGACACTTATGATGATGCCTGCGCCCATGCAAAACAACTTTGTCAGCAAAAAGGTTTAACTTTTATTCATCCGTTTGACGATCCCGACGTGATTGCCGGACAGGGAACAATTGGGATGGAGATTTTACGCCAGTATCAGCAGCCAATCCACGCCATTTTTGTCGCAATTGGCGGTGGAGGACTAATTGCGGGAATTTCTGCCTATATCAAGCGCTTGCGCCCAGAAATCAAAATTATTGGGGTCGAACCAGTTGATGCCGATGCCATGTATCGATCGCTCAAGGCAGGATATCGGGTTTGTTTGCCCAGAGTCGGCTTATTCGCCGATGGTGTAGCGGTTAGAGAGGTTGGCGCAGAGACTTTTCGCCTCTGTCAAGACTATGTAGACGAAATTATCTTAGTTGATACAGACGATACCTGTGCAGCAATTAAAGATGTCTTCCAAGATACCCGTTCGATTTTAGAGCCTGCGGGAGCATTGGCGATCGCTGGGGCTAAAGCCTATGTTGAACGAGAAAATATTACCGATAAAACCCTTGTGGCGATCGCCTGTGGTGCAAACATGAACTTTGATCGTCTGCGTTTTGTCTCCGAGAGGGCGGAATTTGGGGAACGTCGCGAAGCTATCTTTGCGGTAACAATACCTGAAGCTAGGGGCAGCTTTCGCAAATTTTGCGAGTGTATTGGGAAGCGTAACCTGACTGAGTTTAACTATCGCATCTCTGACGACCAAAAAGCCTATATCTTTGTGGGTATTCAAATTCAAAATCGCGCGGATGCAGCCTCAATAGTAGAAACTTTTGAAACTCAGGGGTTTGAAACAATCGACCTAACTGATGATGAGCTGGCAAAAATGCACCTGCGCCACATGGTAGGGGGAAGATCGTCTCTGGCATCAAACGAGCTGCTTTACCGTTTTGAATTTCCCGAACGCCCAGGAGCACTAGTTAAGTTTCTAAGCTGTATGAGCCCCAACTGGAATATCAGCCTGTTTCACTACCGCAATAATGGTGCAGACTATGGAAGAATTGCGGTAGGCATGCAGGTTCCCCCAGATGAAATGCAGGAATGGCAAACATTTCTCAACTCGATTGGCTATCGTCACTGGGACGAAAGCACAAATCCTTCTTACAAACTATTTCTCAGTTAAGCAGAATCTTGGGACAAACCTAGTTCAAAAAAATTATTCTTGTTTAAACGTAACAGGCTGATAACTGTCTGTGGGTTTGATTGCCGAAATTTTATCAGCATCCTGGTTAATGCAGCCATCTCGCTTACCAACCACATACTGACAGACCCTCGCCCAGAGTTTCGTGCGATCGCCTGGTTTTCCTGAACTAAATATTACCTCACGATCTCCCTTGATTTTTACTTGGCAGACGGAGCATACCTCAATATTTTCTGAAGACATAATTGTTGTTGATTAACCAAATAACGAATCAATCTATTTTAAGCCATAGTCTCTGGGCTGCAAGCTTGCTCAAGACAGAATAACCTATAGCTGCGATCGCTAAAATTCGGGTTAAATCTGGCTGTTAGTAATTGAGCGCCATAGTAATTAAACCCTGCTGACCGACCAGAATTTCCCGCAGAAGAGTACAAAATCCTACCAAAATAACAGGCGTGATATCTACTCCGCCAATGGGAGAAATAATTTTACGCAACGGTTTGAGAAAAGGTTCTGTCGGCAAAACAACTAAATTAAAAGGGAATTCTTGCAGCTTTGCCTGGGGATACCAGGTAAGAACAATTCTAAAAATAAACAAAATTGTCATTAATCCCAGCAGTAAGCTGATCGCGATAGTGCCGATCTCTAAATTCATATCTCAGACTAAATACTAGCTAAACATTACTCAATGTAAATATATATTATGTATTGTACTGTTATTTCAGAATCCCCATAACGATCAAGCCAAAATAAGTGAAGAAGGCGATCATCAAACAGCTTGGTCGGCTTTTACTGGTGACAAATCTAAGTATAGAAAGACTTGAACATTCCAAAAACACTTGGTAAAAACAGGATATAGATGCCGGAGAAGATAATAAACTTTAGTTTTGGTAAAAAAACTTTTAGAATTATAAAACAACGTAAACTATTAAAGTTAAAACCAAAATATAGTCAGGATAAAAAATTATGACTCCCTCTCTATTCAATTTTCTTTTAAGTATCGGTCTAGGCGCAGTGATTGTAGTTATTCCTGCAACTATCGCCCTAATCGTTCTTAGTCAAAGCGACAAAATCGAACGTGGATAATAGTCTAGAGTTAAATCTGTAGATCTACAGCTACATGGCTGACTAGCAGTAGTCGCCAGCATATCATTAATTAAACGGCGAAATCATCTTCACAAAGAAGTAAAGGTATTGTTTACCTCGGTTTCGCCGTTATATTTTAGTTTTACTATATTAATAATTTATCAGTTCAATTTTAGAATTCAAGCCAAAATCAGCCTACAATCCTAACTTTAAGTTTCTCTCGGTCATGCCGAAAAAGTCATCACCAGAGGGAGAGGATACAATACTTGAGATTGGGTATAGATAAAATAGATACTAATTAAAATCGCAAGAATCAGATTGGGAGAATATTAATGGTCAATTTAGGGGGCGGCCCAGCTTTTATCTTGGGTCTGTTTTTAGCAATAGCGGGAGCGGGTCTATTTTTCTTGCGCTCAATTCGCCCAGAACTGGCAAGGGATTATGATATTTTCTTTGCTGCGGTGGGTTTACTTTGTGGCGTTATTTTGATCTTTAATGGTTGGCGACTCGATCCAATTTTGCAGTTCAGCCAATTTTTGCTTACGGGAACGGCAATTTTCTTCGCTTTCGAGAGTATTCGTATGCGTGGAGCAGCCACAGAACAGGCTCGACGTAATACTGCCACTGTTGATCGAGACCGCCCTGTCAGCCGTACAAGAGTTTACACTGAAGCAGAGCTAGACAAGTTTGATGGCTACGATAATGTTTATGAGGATGCTAAGCCCAACTATAGCAGTCCCCGCTTGAGAGGCTATGACGATCCTCAACCTCGTAACCGTCGTCCTAGTCGTACAAGATCTGCACCTGCTGCGGATATGAGTAATGAGCCTCGACGCAGACCTAGCCGTAATCGCCCCGAGCCTGGCAGAGATCCAGGTAGAGAATCCGCTAGAGAACCGGTGGCAGATCGTTATGGTTATGAAGACCCCAATCCTCGTGGTCCTCGCCGTTCTGCTCCAGCTAGAGATGCTTATGATGAGTGGGATGATACTCCCCGAACCGCCCCTCGTCCTCGCCGTCGCCCCCCTAGTGACCAGAGAGAAGATGATTACGGTCGCCGTCCTGGCAATTTTCGCGAAGACCAATATTCCGCCCCAACTCCACCAACAGAAGCTCCCCGTCGTCCACGCCCCGCTGATTTAGGCAGAAGCTATGAGTCCGATGATAGTTATGCTAGCGATGGTTATGCCAATGATAATTTGGGTAGAAGCTATGATGATTCGGATTTAGGCAGAAGTTATGAGGACGATGAGACTCAAATTCCTGGGGATTATGTGGTGGATTACCAGCCTGTAGATAATCTGGGAACTGACTACAGCGATGACGACGATAACTATGATGATGATGGTTACGACGATTATGAATCATCGGCAGATAATGTTAGCGATGATGATGATTACGATGACTACAGCGATCGCCCAGAACGTCGTCAGCCAATCAATTTAAACAACAACAAAGATTACGATTAATTTTTAATGTTTAAACAAGATTGCGATCGCCATAAATTAAGTACTGAACTACCAACAATCAATCAATCGCGATATGAAGTATGGCTATACAATCATTTATGTTCGGGATGTAGAGAAAACCCTAGAGTTTTATCGAGATGCTTTTGGGTTCGGAATTAAATTTATTCACGAGTCCAAAGACTACGGAGAGTTGGAGACAGGAGAAACAGTTTTGGCATTTGCTAGCCATCAGTTAGGAGAGATTAATTTTGATGGTAAATACTTAAAAGGTGGTCTGGAAAGTCTGCCTTACGGTACAGAGCTGGCATTTGTAACCGAGGACGTAGACTCAGCCATGACTAAGGCGATCGCTCATGGAGCATTACTAATCAAAGCAGCGACAGCAAAACCCTGGGGGCAGATTGTGGGCTATGTTAGGGCAATCGACGGTTCGATAGTTGAACTTTGTAGCCCCATTGCGACCTAGATCGACAGTCTAAATTACTAAGTTATCTAAAAAAATCCGATAAAAGAACTTTTTACCAAAACTTTGCTGTAAAAATCTACATTAAGCAGAATTTTGGTATTTTTTTATGACCGACAGCAAATATATCCTCTCTCTCGACCTCGGTACGACAGGAAATAGAGCAATTTTATTTGATCGCCAGGGGAATGTTGTTGGTCAGGCGTATAAAGAGCTAACGCAATATTATCCCCAACCAGGCTGGCTAGAACATGATGCCGAGGAAATCTGGCAAGAAGTAAATAGCTGTATCCAGCAGGTAATTGCCGAACAGCAGGCAGATCCACAAGAGATTGCTGCCATTGGTCTGACGGTACAGCGAGAAACCTGTTTACTCTGGGATAAAACCACAGGCAAACCTCTGCACAAAGCAATTGTCTGGCAGGATCGTCGTACTGCCGATCGCTGCGATCGCCTCAAAGCCGAAGGTAAGGCAGACAAAATCGAACAAACTACAGGTTTAGTTCTGGATGCCTACTTTTCTGCCACCAAGCTAGGCTGGCTGATCGATTGGGTCAAAGAAAACCTGCCCGACACCAATTGGAATAACGTTATGGCAGGCACAATCGACACCTGGGCGTTATGGAATCTCACGGGGAGAAAGGTTCACGCTACCGACGTCAGCAATGCTAGTCGGACGATGTTGATAAACCTCGATACGGGAGACTGGGACGATTCTTTACTAGAGTTGTTTGCTATTCCCCGTCAGATTATGCCCGAAATAAAACCCAGCATGGGTATGTTTGGAAGCAGCGATCGCAGCGTACTTCAGGCAGAAATTCCTATCACCGCTATCTTTGGCGATCAGCAGGCTGCTTTATTTGCTCATGGTTGCGATCTTCCAGGACTGGTTAAATGTACCTACGGTACTGGCTGCTTTATTGTTGCTCAGACAGGTACGGACGTGACAAAATCGCAAAATCGACTGCTCTCTACCGTTGCCTGGAGTACCAAGGAACAAACAAACTATGCCCTAGAAGGTGCAATTTTTACTACAGGGGCATCAATTCAGTGGCTTAGAGATGGCTTAAAGCTCATCGATAATGCAGCCGAAACAGAAGACATGTGTAACCAGGTAAAAGATACTAACGGAGTTTACTTCGTGCCTGCCTTGAGTGGTTTAGGAGCGCCCCACTGGGATATGAAGGCGAGGGGTTCGTTTATGGGCATTACAGGGGGTGTTAAACGAGAACACATGGTTCGGGCTGTTTTAGAAGCGATCGCCTATCAGGTCAAGGAAGTAATCGATGCGGTCAACAAAGATAGCGATAGTCCCGTTACCCTCCTCAAGATTGACGGTGGGGCAGCCCAAAATAACTTCTTGACTCAGTTCCAGGCAGATGTTCTGGGAATTACCCTAGAAAGACCCAAAGTCCTCGATGCGACGGCACAGGGGGCAGCTTTTGGGGCAGGATTAGCAATTGGTTTCTGGGATGATTATCAAAAACTAGTTTGCGATCGCGAAGTCGAGCAAATTAAACCAGGCGCAGGACAACAACAGGCACAAGCTAACTTTGCCATATGGTCGAAAGCGGTGGCTAGGGCAAAAGATTGGGTGGAATGAGAAAGCAGAAGTAAGAAGTAAGAGGTAAGAGGGAAAAGGTATTATTTGCTCCCTCTGCTCCCCCTGCTCCCTCTGCTCCTCAACGGTGAGGCGAGCGATAAAAAGGTTTCTTAACTACGGTAGCAGGATAGGTTTTTCCGCGAATCTCTATTTCTAGAGCCTGTCCTGGTTTACTAAGGTGCTTCGGAACATATGCTAGGGCGATCGCTTTGCCCACAGTCGGCGCGAGAGTCCCGCTAGTCACCTCCCCCACGGTTTCGCTCTCAACAATTACAGGATAGCCATGGCGAGCGATATGCCTTCCTGACATTTCTAAGCCAACCAAACGGCGTTTGATTCCCTCGGCTTTTTGCTGTTCTAATACCGCGCGACCGACAAAATCCCCTTTATCTTGCAGATGGACAACCCAACTTAAACCCGCTTCCAAAGGACTAGTAGTATCGTCGATGTCCTGTCCATAAAGACTCAT
>JBCBEA010000121.1:0-9093 GCA_038529195.1 Cyanobacteria bacterium J06600_6 | reverse complement strand
AGGTAATCCTGCCCGAATTATTAAGATGAGGCAGCCACCTCTTTTAAAGGGATGAGGGATAAAGGGTAAAGGATGAGGAAGCAAGACAAAAGCTAAAGCTTTAGTGAGAAGTGGTGGCTAGAGATATTCATTTTTTGGCGTAGGTAAAAGCGATGAGCAGCAAATCTTTGAACTCCTGAATCGAGATGAATCTGCTGACAATCATGATCTTGGGCATAGTCGATCAGCCAATTAAATAATGCTTCTCCGTAACCTTGCGATCGCTGTCGAGCATCGACGACTAAATCGGCTACATATAAATGCTTGCCACAAGCTAAATTGATGGCAATATTAAAACCAGCCACGGCAACAAGATTAGTATCTTGAAGGTAGGCTAATTTGTAACCCGTCTGCATTTGCTGTTGAACTTGCCGAACAAAAACATCTGCCTGAAGATGAGGACGTAACTGCAACATCACGGGAGAGCAACGCTGAATATCGGCAATTGACGTTGCTAATTTTATTTCAGCAGCTTGATTACTCATTACTTCTTAATTTAAAAATGGGCAGACACATTGTATCAGAGGCGAGTTCTAATCTATTGCAGTCAAATAAGTTTCAGGTAATTACGCCCACCAAAGCGATCGCCTCGTATTTAAAAGTTCCTTTCTATAGTTTGGAAAGCTTGAGCCAAAATATTGTGCGTCGTCGGGGAATGGGAATTGCTTCAACTTTGTTAAGTCGGCGTTTGCTACAGACTGCAGTCAAAGAAACGATCGCCACCAGTGACATTGAGGGAACGGCTAAAGCATTTTTACCCACGATTAAAGATCTGTTTCGCAGTGGAATCAATTTAGTTAGGCTACAGCAAAATGCCGATCCTCGAATTAAGCAGTTAGGTAATTTAGCGATCGCCTATCAGCACCAGTTACGACGAATAAAGCGGATCGATGGGGGGGAATTATATTGGCAGGGTGCAGCAGAAATTAACTACCAGAAAACTTATTTATTTTATGGCTATTTTGCTCCAGAGCAGGATGAATTAGCAATTATCAATGCGATCGCGGGAGAGGATAGTATTTTTGTTTTGCCTTGCGAGGGTTTATATCCTCAAAACGAGCAGGGATTGAGCTGGTTGCAGTCACAGGGGTGGAAGCTACGGAATCGTGATGACTCTCCTCAGCAGTCTGGGATTTCTGAGCAGCTACAGCAGTGTTTTCAGGGTCAATCTAGCTTACCCTCTGGGGTCAGTATGCAAGTTTATGCAGATTTAGATCGGGAAGTTAGGGGAGTTTTGACTCAAGTCAAAGTTTTGCAGTCTCAAGGAGTATCCCCACAGGATATTGTGCTGGTAACGAGAGAAGAGCAACTATATGGCGAGACTTTAATTAATCTAGCCTGGGAATATGACCTGCCGATCCAGATTGCCTACGAAATTCCATTAGAGCAAACTCGCCTTGGTGCCTGGATTACACTATTGTTAGAAGCGATTAAGAATAATTTTCCCTTTGAAACTACGGCAGAGTTGCTTTCCCATCCTCTGGCTCAGGCTATGCCTGCGGAAATATGGTCGTTAGCCAGGGAGAAGCATCCCCAAGGTTTAACCGCTTGGCAAGAGCTAGGCGTGGATTTAAGCTTACTGAACTTGCCCGGTAGCTATAGTGTAAAAGTTTGGGCTGATCGCCTATTGGAAATTCTAGCTAGCTGGAATATTTTAGACAACGGCAGGTTTTGGGCAAAAGAAATAGTTGCTTACTATCATTTTCAATCAGGATTAAAAGAATTAGCCCAAACAGAGGCACGAAAATTAACTAAACAGGCTTTTAGTCTAGAAATCGCTGAATTACTCAACTTGCTGACTATTCCTGCTCAACCAGGGCGAGGCGGAGTCGAATTACACAACCCAACTTCTATTCTGGGTACTCAATATCCCCATGTTTTTGTTTTGGGTTGTGCTGCCGGAATTTTACCGACGGCGATCGCTGACGATCCAGTTCTAGATTTTTACAGTCGCAAACAGCTGAACCAGCAGGGGTTAAAGATTAGGACGGCAATCGATATTGCTCAACAAGAAACCTGGAACTTTTACTGTCTGCTTGCTGTCCCCATCGAGGGTCTAATCTTTTCTTATCCCGAATTAATAGACCGTAACCCAACCTTAGAAAGTCCCTATCTATCTCGTTTAGGACTACAGCCCCAGCCTCTAGATCTTTTGCCGTTGGCAAGTATAGAAACAGCGCGGATCGTATATCTGCGTCAGCCAGATCTTGTCCCCCACAATACCTTCTTCGATCTAGCCAAAATCAGCCACGCTTTGCTGGTAGAGAGTCAGCGAGAAAGTGCGAGCGCGCAGGATCAATACGACGGTGTGATCGGCATTAGTATTGATCCAGAAGGTCATATTTTTAGCGCCTCTCAGCTAACTCAGATTGGACAATGTCCGTTTAAGTGGTTTAGTGCCAGACTGCTTAGGCTCAAAGAATTACCAGAAGCAAATCTCGACCTCGATGCGGCGATTCGCGGAAACTTATACCATCGTTGTCTCGAATTATCTTTAGCTGAAATAAAAACAGCAGGCGACTTAACTAAATTCAATCAGCAACAGCTAGCCCAAGCTTTTGCTACTGCCGAACAAGAATTAAATCTGACCGAATTGCCAGGGTGGCAGGCTCAACGTCAGGAACATTTAAATTTATTGCTGCTTAACCTTACTACCGCTGAATTCTTACCTCCTACCAGAGAAGTAGTTGCCACGGAAACCAAATTTCAAATGCAGTGGCATGGTCTAGAAATTCAGGGGCAGGTTGATCGAATCGATCGCACCCCCGCCGGTTTGGCGGTAATTGACTATAAAACTAGCAGCATCACCCCCGCAGGAGTAAAAGATGCCACTGGTAAAGCCAATCTCGATCTACAGCTAGCAATCTACCAAGATGCGATCGCTCGACAATATCCGACTGAAACTATCGACACCGCAGCCTACTATTCTCTGACCAAACAAAAAACTATTAGTCGTCCCCAAAAAGATCCTGCTCAGCTTGAAGCCTTTGCCAAACGGGTAACGAAGTATTTAACCAGTGGATACTATCCCGTTGCACCCGATCTTGACCGCAAAGCCTGTCGCTACTGCGATTACGATCTTATCTGTCGTCAGGGCGATCGTCTGAGTCGAAAAGCAAATTTAGAATATTGAGTATTGGTAAATTTTCCAGATTGAGTTCGACTTTGATGACACAATAATGAATCGAAGCAACATCTATATATTTTATGTTCAAAAATATTCTCTTCCCGATTGAATTGACTAGAGAAGCACGTAAGGCAATCCAGCTTACTGCAGATATGGTCAAAACCCACCAAAGCAAGTTAACTATCCTGTCTGTTGTCGAAACTAATGATGATGGCGCAATGAGTTCTGAAGAACAGGTCGCAAAACTGCTCAAAGAAGCTAAAACCGTTTTTGCTAATCAGGGAATATCGGCTGCAACTATCGAAAAAGAAGGCGTTCCGGCATTTACTATCTGTGATGTTGCCGATGAAATAGATGCCGACTTAATCATTATGGGCTGTCGCGGACTGGGTTTAATTGATGAAGAGGCTGCTGCGGATAGCGTCACCAATCGAGTGATCAATCTTGCTTCCTGTCCGGTGTTGGTTACGACATAGCACGTCTCATAATTTACTTTGAGCATATTATGGTTTTAGAAATTCGCGATCGCATTTTTGACTGGGGAAGCAAAACTTATTTAATGGGGATTTTGAACGTTACCCCCGATAGTTTTAGTGACGGTGGTGAATTTGAGACTGTCGATCAAGCATTATCTCAAGCCCAAAAGATGATTGCTAATGGTGTAGACATTATTGATATTGGCGGAGAATCAACTCGTCCCAATGCAGAAGCGGTAGCTACAGAATCGGAGCTGCAGCGGGTTATTCCTGTAATTGAGCAGCTACGCAGAATAAGTCAAATACCAATTTCCATTGATACAACTAAAGCGGTAGTTGCCGAACAGGCGATCGCCGTTGGGGCAGATATTGTCAACGATATTTCGGGTGCAACCTTCGACCCAGACATGCTAACTATAGTCGCCCAACTAAACGTACCGATTGTTTTAATGCACATTCGCGGAAACCCGAAAACAATGCAGTCCCTCACGGATTACCAGGATGTGGTGCAGTCGGTTAAAGAGTCTTTACAAATTCAGGTCGAAAGAGCGATCGCATCTGGGATCAAACAAGACAAAATTATTATCGACCCTGGCATTGGCTTTGCAAAAACAGCCGAACAGAGTTTAGAACTGCTTCAACGTTTAGCAGAATTACAGGAGTTAGCTCTACCGATGTTAGTGGGAGTATCCCGCAAAAGCTTCATGCGTCCAATTCTGCATCAGGACAACCCACAGGCTAGAGTCTGGGGAACTGCTGCTGCCTGTTATGGAGCAATTGCCAGAGGAGCAGATATTTTAAGAGTACATGACGTGACCCAAATGCTCGATGTTTGTCGAGTCGCCGATGCGATTGAGCGTAATTTTAAGAAATAAAGTTTATACTAACTTTTATCTTCTGCCTATTTTGAGCCACTTATGATTGATCCAGATTATCCCAAGGTTGTTCTCGCTTTCATATATCGAGATTTTGAGATTAAGATCGCTTGCGATGAGTGGCAAGGACAAAATATTTATACTGCCTGGGCTGATTATAGTCTTGGTAGCGCGATCGCTGTCCCCTGTGCTATCACGACTAAATTAGCAATTAGAAACGCTAAACGCTGGGTAGATAGTCGTATCCAGGGCAGTATCTAAAACCGGGAAGCTATCCCCTTAAGAAACTAGAACTGGCTCTTTTGCATCTAATTGCTGCGCGGTACCAATTGCCTCTAACTTAATTTCTTTGCAGGTTCTCTTGATTAAGCCACATAGAACTTTGCCTGGTCCGACTTCAATAATTTCCTCTACTCCCAAGGCTGAAAATTGCAGCATTGTTTCACGCCAGCGGACAGAGCTAGTCATCTGCTGAGCTAATCTTGTTTTTAAGACCTGACTGTCGGTTGTCGGATTGGGATCGACATTAGAAATTACGGGAATTTTCGCCTCTTGGAAATCCACTGATTCCAATACTGACATGAACTGCGAAGCTGCAGACTCCATTAAAGGTGAATGGAACGCACCAGATACATTAAGCTCGATCGCTCTTTTAGCTTTAACCTGCTCTAATATCTGCTCTACCCCTTCAGGAGTTCCTGAAATAACTACTTGAGCTGCACTATTATCATTAGCTAACACGACTCCCTCAGTTTTGTTGAGGGCTTCTGTAAGTTGAGTGCGATCAAACTTCATCAATGCTGCCATTTTTCCGCCATCAGCACTGTTCATCAACTCGGCTCTTTTTTTGACTAACTTTAGTCCCGATTCAAAATCAAATACTCCTGCAGCATATAAAGCCACATATTCACCTAAGCTATGACCCGCTACTAGCTGAGGTAAAGCAACTTTCGACTGCAAAATGTCAATCAGGATAGACTCGACAACATATAAGCAGGGCTGAGTGTATAAAGTACGAGCCAAGGTAGCTTCATCTCCCTGGCAAATGTCTAAAACTGACCAACCTAATATTTTTTCTGCCAACTCAAACTTTGCTTGCGCTGCAGGAATAGACTGTAAATCTACTCCCATCTCTACTGCTTGAGAACCTTGTCCTGGGAATACCCACGCTGTTTTTGTCATCGATAAAATTGTATTTTTCTAATGATCGGGACTGTCCACATCTAGAAAAGTCTTTTATCTTAAGATTTCCTTAACAAACAGCCTCAACGAAATTATCCCACTTTGTAGCCATATTTGTCTAACATGGTCTGGTCAAAGCTTTAGCAACAGCGTTAAATACGCTGGTCAATCTAACCTTGCTATCAACCAGTTTGAGTTTCGGTTTTGCTATTTACCTCAATTAACTGAGATTCTAAAATTCGATTGAGCCAACCTTTAAGATAGGTGTGGTTTGCAGACTTTTCTTCTGGGTCACTGGTATCGAGAGAGTGGGGTGCTAAACCTTTGACCGCAGCAGTAGTTACACAAAACATTGATTTTTGGAAACTTTGACAAATTTGTACCCGAAGATCTCCAAATCCGCGCACGCTATCTCGTTGATAAAACTCGCTAAGATAGTCTGGTAAAAAATGGCGCATGTCCTGCATCAATAGAGTTGGGGGAACGCCCGCACCGCCGATGGGTAGAGGATCGGCATATAAGGCTCCATAGCTAAACATACCTGGATCGTAGGGGATCTCGTACGCCTGGGCATTGTAAGAAACGGTTCCTGTAAATGGAGTCCCACGGAAGAAAATCGCCTCAACATAGGGAACACCAGTATCCATCAGGAACGTTAGCCCTGCTGATTTGGGCATAATGTGGAATTCTTCGTTGCCCACCTTAACTGTATAAGTAATGGGTCGAGCAGCATCCGCGACTAGACCATCAAGGATAAACGTCACCACCTCAGGAATAGACTTAATTTCTCCTCGGTCATAGCTATCGGACAGGTTAATGAAGATATCGCTCATCACCCGCCAAAATTGACCTAAGGCACTGTAGTAAGCTTTCTGACGCATTTGCTCTGGTAGAAAGTCAGGAAATAGCTTGTGCAAAGCCAAGATAAAAGGATTGTATTTATAGTAAGCCTTGAGCAAACGTTCGGTTTCTGCAGCAAACTCTTCGGTATCGAGGTAATCATCTACACCACCACCACCGTGCCAAAACATGGCTTTCATGCAGTATTCTGCGTATTCGTAATTGATGCGATCGTGGGCGATGAACTTACTAATTGTTTCCGCATTGACCTTGCCGTTAAAATACTTAAAGAAGGGAAACAGCTTGAGAAACTGAGTATCAGCAATATAGTTCAGATTAACCGAGTAAGCATCGAGAACTACCCCATAGCTTTTGAGAATACCTACAACTTCGACTAGGTTTTGAGGAGAGTCATCGAGTAGTGCCGATCCTTGTTCGAGTCTCTCAATATATTCTTCAATGAGTACGGATTTTGAGCTTTTTGTCAGGGTACGCGCCATATTTATCGATTTGAGACTTGAATAACAACTGTATAAATTTTAATTAGATTTGAGATTTAAAAGGTTGCAGCTTCAAGTCAACCTCCTGCCAGTAGAGCGATCGCCTGTACCTCGCTCCAGTGAGTGACCCAGTCAGGCTTAAGCCCAAAAGCAATAATAATCAATAGCAACACAAAGGCAGGAGCATGTTCTGTCCACTTTACCGGGGGAATTTCAGTTAAACCGACCGTTAAGCGACCAAAAAAGACCTTGTTAATGACTAGCAAAAAGTATACGGCGGTCAACCCCGTCGCCACTAGACAGAGCAAAGTCGGAATCGGAAAAATTGGAAAACTACCGCGAAACACGAGAAACTCGGAAATAAAACCAACCATTCCTGGTAGCCCAGAACTTGCCATCACCCCCAGAATCATTAACCCTCCCGTTACGGGCAATCCTTTCTCGGGATTGAGTAAACCTCTTAAATAATCAACATCTCGCGAGCCAGTCTTTTGATAAACCATGCCCACTAGCAAGAATAAAAAGGCGGAAATTAGCCCATGACTTACCATCTGAAATACTGCTGCTGTCATGCTTAGTCGAGTTGTGGCGGTTGCAGCCAGGAGAATATAGCCCATATGCGAGACGGAAGAGTAGGCAACTACCTTTTTCATATCTTTCTGAGCGATCGCGCAGGAAGCACCATATAGAGCGCTAACAGCAGCGAGAAACGCCAGCCACGGAGCAAGATAGACCCAGCCATCTAAGAATAAACCTACTGCAAAACGCAATAAAGCGTATGTACCTAATTTCAATAGCACTCCCGCGAGGAGAACAGAAATTGGCGTCGAAGCCTGTACATGGGCATCTGGAAGCCAAGTATGAAAAGGAAAAATTGGAATTTTAATAAAAATGCCGATCAGCAATGGTGCCAGCAGCAGCAGTTGAGTCGTCAGGGGTAAATTATGCGATCGCAAGGGTAAATAATCAAAGTTGCTTGCCTCTGTTAACCATGCCAGTCCTAAGAAGGAAGCTAGAACTAAAATTCCTGATAGTGCCGTATAAAGCAAAAACTTCATGGCTGCATAGCCCCTTTTTGGACCACCCCAAATCGCAATTAGGAAGTAAAGCGGGACTATTTCTAATTCGTAGAAAAGGAAAAATAGCAGCAGATCTTGAGCGAGAAATGCTCCCGCTGCTCCACCACTCAGCAGCAGCAGCATCGCATAATAAAGTCTGGAGCGCTGAATCGTAGGGCTAGTGCTGAAAATAGCAATCAGAGTCAGAAAACTATTGAGCAAAACCAGAGGAAATGAAAGACCGTCTATTCCCAGATGATAGTTTAAACCAAGCCACTCAATCCAAGCGATGTCTTCAACAAACTGAAAACCATCCTGTTGAAAATTAAACTGGAAAGCTAGAATCAAATTAACGACGAGAACGCTAATCGCTGTAATAACGGCAATATTGCGGGGGATTTTGCCCTCCGAAGGTGACAGACCAATAATGACTGCACTCAAGCAAGGGATGATGATTAAGGCACTGAGCATAATGCGGTTAAAGAAATTTGCTAAAACCAAGTTAAACGTCATCTGCTTTGAAAAGCATCGTTTTAATCTAGGTTAGGTAAAAAGGTGAAAGTTTACGAGCTAAATCACTAGATGCAGTTTTTGGGTCACATCAGCGAAGACCAGTAGTTAGTAACCATCGACCATTGACCATTGACCATTGACCAAAGTAGCAGTCCCAGAGCGATCACAATCGTGGCTATATAAAACTGAGATTGCCCAGTAGTATTGTACTTGAGGGCATTACTGCCGAAGATCGTTGCCAAGCTCACCAAGTTAACTGCACCGTCGATAACATAGCGATCAACCCAGGAGGTAAGTTTGGCTAGGTTACCAATCCCCGCGATAAAGGTTACTTCATATAGCTTTTCAATGTAGAAATCGTAGGCAAACAGGTCTTGGAAGAAGCGTAGGGTAAAATTACTCGATCTCGACCAAGCCTTTCTGACTTTAATCAGAGAACCGATAGTGCAGCCCAATACTCCAGAAGCAATTAATAGTGGCGTT
>JBCBEA010000120.1:0-9095 GCA_038529195.1 Cyanobacteria bacterium J06600_6 | reverse complement strand
AATTTGCTCTTGATGATAATTAGCGCAACTACATTTCACCAATTTTGGTTGTAGTTGCGCTATTTGTTTTGAGAAATATTTATAGAGTCGCTGAATTTAATCCCTTACAGACTACCGAAAGGAAGTCCTCTTTTACTCACCATTGGCTGCGAATTAGATCTAGCGCCTGCATAATTTTTAAAGTTTCATCTAGGGGCATAATCTCACTCTCTAACTTGCCACCCTGCAAACACTTAATAACTTCTTCTGCTTCATAGTTATAACCATTACCAGCTAAAGGTTTAATCGTGGTGTCTTCTGACTTTAATAAATTCGACAGCGAAATGTAGACACGTCTAACTAGAGAGTTGCGTTTAACCTTACCTACCAGCTTTTGCTTTGTATTTAAAGGGGTTAGAGGGGAAGGAAAAGAATTCTCCGTAGCTTCAGGAAACTGAGTTAAAGAAATCTTTTCCGGCATGATAAACAGTTCGTCGATAGTAATTCTGCCCTTACTACCCATAATTCTGGCTTGATTAGCACTCTCTGTACAGAGAGATTGAGACAGGGTAACTAACGCACCATTAGCATAATTTAGCAGCACTGTAGACTGTTCATCGACTCCCGTCGCTAATAGATTTGCCTGAGACTGGATTGCTGATGGCTCACCCAACAGGTAATAGGCAAGGGATAGTCCATAGATTCCGCGATCAAGTAATACTCCTCCACCCTTATCCAAGGTGTCAAAGTGACTGCTGCTGTTGCCGTTAACTACATAGCCAAAGTCAGCATTGAGCATTTTAATAGTCCCAATATCTCCCTGGGCGATCGCTTGTTTTACCTGCTGTATTAGAGGCATAAAGCGCATCCACATTGCTTCCATACAAAATAGCTTTTGGCGACGGGCAACCTCAATTACTTCTTGGGCTTCAGCAGCATTAACTGCAAATGGCTTTTCACACAGAATCGGTTTTCCTGCTTCTAAACAGAGAATACTCAAATCTTTATGAGTATGGTTAGGAGTCCCAATATAAACGACATCGATATCAGGATCGTTAACTAACTCTTGGCAACTATTATAAAAACGTGGAATATTAAATATCTTGCTAAAAGCTTCGGCATTACTGGCTTGACGAGAAGCAACTCCCAACAGTTGTGCTTCAGATACGGACTCCAATCCTCTTGCAAACTCCCCTGCAATAAATCCTGTGCCGATTATTCCCCAGCGAATAGATTTTGGCATTTAAAAAAAACTATAAAAACTTGTTTAATAAATAATTTTGACCAAGCTGGACACGACTTAGTAAATCTCTATACTGCCCATGGCATTGGCTCTATTGTCTCAAAGGTAGATTTCACCTGATAGGTAGAACTATTTTCTGTTGCCTGATGAATCGCTAAAACTAACTCATTGACGTGTAGGGAATATCTTGCAGACAGACGACAAGGACGATTTTCGGCTATCGCTTCGGCAACCTCCGCAATTCCCCGAGCAAAGTCCATTTGGAACGCTCCACGGTAGCTAAACTTGGTCTTGCTACCCACCAAGGGATACTTTTGCTTGATCGGGCTAATAATCATTTTTCTTCTGATGTTAAACATGCGCCTAATATGAACAGGAGCATTGTAAAACCAAGAGTCTGGAGTACTAAGAATACCGCGATCGCCAAATAGTCGCATTGAGTGATCGTGTGAGCCGACAATGCTACAGGTTAATCTAACGACTACTCCTGAAGCAAACTTAATGCAGGCTACGGAAAAGTCGGGCGCATTGTAGTCAAGAGGGACTTCGGTGTTTTTGTCATCAATTAAAGTCGAACTGAAGCCTGTAACGCTCTCGGCACGACCAAAAAAAGCAGGAAACCAAGAAAGACAATACCCTGCATGTTCTAAAGTACACCCGACCTCAAACTCATCTTTATAAGGCCAAGGAATACCCGATTGACTCACCCAGGCTTTGTAAGGCATTTTATGAATCAGTCCGTCATCCATCTCGGCATAGACTGCGTAAACTTTGCCGATTACTTCCTCTCGCAAAGCTTTCCAAATTGTCTGGGCAGTTTCTCCCAAAAGACTACAGGGTGCTGATGAAAGTTGTAGTCCTTTTTCTTCAGCCAGTTCGACTAGCTTCTCTGCCTCTTCTAGCTTCATTGCCAAGGGCTTTTCGGAGTAAACGTGCTTTCCTGCTTGAAGAGATGCCAAATTGATTTCAAAATGACTGTCAGGATTAGTCAAATTTACAACTATATCTACCTGAGGATCATCTAGTACGGCTTGAAAAGATTGATAGATATCGACCCCATAATTCTGAGAAAATTTTTTGCTCCGATCTGTATCTAGATCGTAAACACCAACTACTTTTAAGTTGGGATATTTTTTTAAGGTAATTAGATAATAATCAGCTACAAAACCGCAGCCAATGATAGCAAGACTAATTGTGTGGGACATCTCAAAACTAGTTTCGGCTTTCAAATTCTACCTTATATTGGGTAGTTCTTTTAACTCATAACTAAGATGTGGTCAATTTAAATTAGCCTGCTCCTAAAATTAACATAAGCTAGTTGAAAAGCGATCTAGACCAAGACTTTAAGTTGTTAAATTATGAATATTTATTAACTGTAGATGAGTAAATAAGTCGCTTTATCTAGTTTCTATTGCTTTAAAAACATGACGATTGAAACTGATTGTAAAAATCAGTAACACAGCCTGCATTCCATGCCATGATTGAGCCTTTGTACTATTTTTTGACTTTTTGAGAATTAAGAGCTAATAGCTTAAAACAAGTCAATGTAAATGAAACTAGTTTACACCAGGCGTGCTGAATAAATGAATATTTTTATCAGTTACTTTGTTTTCTAACTT
The DNA here is from genome assembly GCA_038529195.1 of Cyanobacteria bacterium J06600_6. GTDB lineage: Bacteria > Cyanobacteriota > Cyanobacteriia > Cyanobacteriales > Xenococcaceae > Waterburya. The sequence continues at coordinate 6,254 of JBCBEA010000120.1, read as the reverse complement.
TCACTTATCAACTAAAAAATGCCCATGATTTTTAAAGTTCCAGTTATTACTTTATGGAAACTAGCTCAGGACATTTTTCACTCAATACATCAAATAAATTAGATGCGTTTTTCCAAATATTGTCCAATTGTAATCTCTTCTCCTGCACGGGAAATCACAGTTTGTCTGGTGCGGTATTTGCTACCAACTAACTTAATTTCTTCCTCAAAAACGTTAGCATTATATTCCGTGCGCAGGCTCATTGTCTCAGCATTAGGAAAAGCGCAGACTGCAATTACGGGTTTTGGTGTGGCAAATCCGCGATCGCGATAGAGAACATTACCCCTGATTCCAAATACGGTTGAGCCAGTCACGGCTTTGCGATTCTTATTTGTGTAGTTGCTTTCCCAGGTCACTTTTGTCCCGCAGACTAATGAGGATAAATCTTCTAGTTCATGGCTTTTTGCCAGTTCAACTAACTCAGGCGCACCTTGGGACAAGAACGAAATATTGAGGATGCTTTCTACTTCCTGAGGTTCAACATCTTTATTGAGAGTGTAATACCTTCTTTGTGAATTCCAGCTACCTGCCGACTTATGGAAAAAGTCCACGGCTAAAGACTGTAGAGTAAGATTCGTGGTTTCCGCAGCTATCATGATTGGTTTTACCTCTGTTAATTAGTCAGTTTACACAAGAGCGCATATGTCAAGAGAAACAGCTTTTGCTTAACATATTTTAATATAGCACGGGCACATGAGATGTAATTTCTCCCTTTAGCTATATTCTGATTAGATTAATAATTGGATTGAGCTTTACAAGTTTTTAGTATGGTTAATTATCAAAAAATGGCTGTTAAATTGGCTACAGTCATCGCCATCGCCCTAATCAGTTTTGTCTGGATTTTGCCAGTCCAGGCGATCGAGCAGAACTTTGAATTAAAGAGCGATCGGGGATATCGTTTAGAAACTAGCCTTGCCTATCGACAAACTCAAAACAATAAAATATCCGCACAAGGAAAGGGAAAAACCGAGGTGATCGATTTTCTTCAGGTTCGTTTTTACAATCCTGACGGCAAGATGATAGCCAGTTATGACAATATTGTCGGTGGAACGGTTCAAAGCGAGTATTTTGAATTTAATTACGATCCCAATACCCAGGAATTAATTGGTAACGTTGACCTAGGTGGAGAATCAGCAGGAGACGTGTTCTTGAAGGGGAATATGCAAGAAGGACTATCTTTAATTGAAGTTGAATCTACAGGAGTGGAGAAAGTAGTCAACAGCGGAAAATGGACAACTGCGAAGACTAACTAGAAAAGTTTAAATTTTAATTTTAATTTTTCACAGAGTAAAGCGATCGCATTTTCCTCATCCTTTATCCTTTTATTCCTGCAACAAAACTCCCGACTAAATCCGACTTTTTCCGATTGTCTTACGCATAGCTACATATTTAATATGAAAGCTGTCAGAGTCAAACATCGCGACTTTCGGCTAGCAAGCAGCCTCAAAACTAAAAGCTAGACGGATCGTATTTATCGGAAAAAAGGGATTATGAATAGATCTGTGCAAAAATCTTTTGGGCAGCAAGATCATCGCTGTTACTGTCTAAATCGAGACTGTATGCAGCCAGAGAATAAGCAAAATGCTGTCGCCTGTAGTAGTTGTGGTTCAAATTTACTACTACAAAATCGCTATCGAGCCATACGCTTAATTGGACAGGGTGGTTTTGGTCGAACTTTTAAAGCGATCGATGAGTCAAAAGTTGAGCAGCCTTATTGTGCTATTAAACAGTTTTGGGTCGGGCCAAATAGTCGGGATAAAGATAAAGCAGCGGAGTTGTTTGCCCAAGAAGCAAAGAGGCTAGAGGTATTAGGTGAACATCCTCAGATTCCCACTCTGCTTGATTATTTTGTTGAAGAGAAAGAACAATATTTAGTTCAAGAGTTTATTAGGGGTACTAATTTAGCTCAAGAGACTGACTGGAATGAGGCAAAGATTAGAGAACTTTTACTCTGTCTTTTGCCTCTAATTAAATTTGTTCATAGCCATAATGTAATTCATCGCGATATTAAACCGGAAAACATTGTTCGCAGTCAGAATGACAATTCTTTAAATTTAGTAGACTTTGGTGCTGCAAAAGTAGTTACAGAAATCGCAGTAAATAAGACGGGGACTGTGATTGGCTCGGCAGCCTATACTGCACCAGAACAGTTAAGGGGAAAAGCGGTATTTGCCAGCGATATCTACAGTTTGGGCGTTACCTGCATCCATCTTTTGACGAACGTACATCCTTTTAATCTTTTTGATAGCAGCGAAAATAGCTGGAATTGGCGCTCATATCTGCATCAGCCAGTCAGTAAACAGTTGGGGAAGGTGCTAGATCAAATGTTGTCGGGAGCAATTAATCAACGCTATCAGTCTACGAGGGAGATTTTTGAGGATCTAGATAGCATACCTGTCAGAAAGAAACATAGGGGAATCAAGTTTCTGGGTTCTAGTGTCGCAGCTGTCTTAATTTTACTCGGATTGAGAGCTTTAGTCGCCCCAGTAGCACAGCAGGTTTCTGCACCTCAAATTAATAGCTCTACCGCACAGAAACCTTATTCTTCCATACCAAAAATAGATTCAGATTTAGGCGGTTTGTATAGCTATAACCGCCAGGGAAAAGTGCAGACCCTTCCTCTTACCAATACCTTAGTAGATGCTAAGGTTGCAGGAAATATAGCTAGAGTAGAAGTAACCCAGACTTTTAGTAATCCGAGCAACAAGCCATTAGAAGCAGTCTATAAATTCCCCCTTCCTGATGATGCAGCCGTGGATGACATGGAAATTAGGATTGGCGATCGCCTGATTACGGGTAATATTAAACGCAAAGAAGAAGCCCAAAAAATTTATCAAACTGCGAAACAAGAAGGTAAAACAGTAGGTTTATTAGAACAGCAAAAAGATAATATTTTTACCCAATCTCTAGCCAATATTCCTCCAGGAGAGCAGGTAGAGGTAGTTATTCGCTATACCAATAGCCTGCAATTTATCGGTAACGACTATGAGTTTGCTTTTCCTCTGGTAGTCGCATCCCGCTATGGCAAAGCGAGCCACAATTTTAATCCTGTGATTGCTCCTGCTATTGCGGAAAACGTTAAGCAGATGCGATCGGGTAAAGATATTCAGGTAAATATTGAAATCGATGCGGGAGTAGCTGTCTCAAATATTCAGTCGCCTTCCCACGACATATCGATTCAAAATACTAGTTCAGTTACCAAGGTTGCTTTGACGAATAAGGATATTATTCCCAACCAAGATCTAATTCTGCGCTATCAGCTAATGGGTGCAGAAACTCAAGCAACGGTATTGACGCAATCAAACCAGCAGGGAGGGCATTTTGCCACCTATTTAATTCCCGCCGTCAACTACAACCCTGATCAAATAGTACCCAAAGACGTAGTATTTCTAATGGATACATCTGGATCGCAAAGAGGGTTTGCGATCGCTCAATCAAAAGAACTGATGCGCCAATTCATTAGTGGCCTGAACGAAGAGGACACTTTTAACATTATCGACTTTTCTAGCACCACCCGCAGACTGTCAAACCAGCCACTAGAGAATACTCGCCTCAATCGAGCTAGAGCTTTGGCTTATGTGGATCGTATCGATGCTAATGGCGGAACAGAATTAATGAACGGTATCAATGAAGTAATTAACTTCCCTGCTGCATCAGATGGACGCTTGCGGAGTATTATTTTACTGTCCGATGGCTTAATCGGCGCAGACGAGCAGGTAATTGGCAGAATACGGGATAATCTCAAGCCTGGTAATCGCCTCTATAGTTTTGGTGTCGGTGGCTCTACTAATCGTTTTATACTCAACCGTTTGGCAGAATTAGGACGGGGTACAGTAACAATTTTGCCTCCTAATGAAGATGCGGTAAAAGTAGCAGAAAAATTCTACCGCGAAATTAATAAGCCTATTGTCACGAATATCGAACTAGAGTGGATCGGTGAAGGCACAGCACCAGAAATCTATCCTCGACAAGCACCCGATCTATTTGCCAGTCAGCCTTTAATACTTTATGGACGTAAAGCAGATGCGAGCCAGGGTAAGCTCAAAATAACGGGAACAATCGCCGGGGGTAAACCTTACGAACAAATACTCGATCTCAACTTTCAACAGATCGGCGGGAATAATGCGATCGCTCAACTCTGGGGGCGATCGCGCATTAAAGATTTAATGAACGAAATGTATGGCAGAGAGAGCAGTCAAGGAATAGAAGCCGTAACTAACACGGCTCTAGATTACAATCTGCTTTCCAAGTACACAGCCTTTGTCGCCGTTGATGAATTACCTCTCCCCGCCAATATTGAGCCAGAATCATCATCAGCAGAACCTGATCGCATTCTTAATCAGCAACCAATTAGTAACCCTCAAAATACAGTTTATTCTAATAACAACAGCCAAAGCGTACCCGAACCTAGCGAGATTATTGGTAACTTATTAGCCTTAATACTAGTAATACTTTTCTTTACTCGTAAGCGTTGGAATCACTTACTAAAAGCGTGGTTATCGAAATAAGCAAGATTGCGATCGCCATTTTGTCCAGATAATACTTGTCTAAACTGTTGTTTTGCTCAATAACTACTGTTGAGGGTAATTGACTTGCCAGTAGTCGTACCAATCGAACCACGCTGTTTCTAAATTGCCATGGGTATCTTGAACAGAAATATTGTTGTTTAATGGCAGAGATAAATGTGCCCAGAGACAGCGTTTATCTCGGAATTCTGCTTGACCCAACAACCAGGGAACTATATTACTTAGGCGAGTATCATAAGCCATTAAGTTACGATTGAATTCATCACTAGTGACGGTGCTTTTTCCCCGTGGATTGATACAGGCACTTAAATAAGCTTTATCATTATGAGTATAGATACCATAAGATCCGCGATCGTCATCTTCTTGTAAAACAGTTGATAACTCTCCTGTCTGGCTAGTAATAAAGTCTTTTAGATTACCGTTGGTATCAACAAAGTAGCGCATCTCGATATTTAAGGTTTGCTGCTGCTTTTGATAAGTATAGTTTTTACCTGCAATAAACTTGCCTGTAATGTATTCGGCAGGTTTATGGTTATGAGGCGAAAGCGGTTTTGTTTTGACGATATCCCAATGAGACAGGATATCGGCATCTGTGAAGCTGTAACTATTAGTGATTGAAGATTTGGTGTCGGGATTAATAAATGATTTTCCGAGAGTATAGGCGGTGGCGATCGCCGTAACGGTTAAAAGTGAAGTCCGAAATGTACTATTCATAATCTAATTAGCCTCTAACTGTATATTCTGGCGACGAAGCAAGATCAGACAAATTATTGCCAAGATCGAAACGGAGACAGCGGAGAAGATGAAAGATCCAGTCCCTGTATGCCAGTAGTGGAAGCCATCGATATCAGACATTGCTACCAGAATTGCCATTAAAGCAATCCTGAGTGCATTAATCGTGAAACCTAATAGAATTGAGGCTATGGGTAAATATATTTTTGCTTTCCAAGTAGTCGGAATTAAGATTAAAACAATCCAGCTCAAGCCTAGTAGCTGCAGGATGCTTAATACTCCAGAACAACCGTTATAAACCTCAACCGAACCCGTGGGCAAGATAATCCAAACACCCTGACGAGTTGCCTCAAACCCCAATAGCCACAAAATAAAAGTGGAAAATCTTGCCGTTAGCTGCGAAACATCAAAGATATAGATAAATTCCCAAGGAATAGCCAAAAACAATAGTAAGAAAAGCTCCTGGCGATATTGCTTTAAGCCTCTAATTCCCGAAGCTAATAGTCCCCAGCCGAATAACGACATCAAGGGTGCAATCCGCAGAAAATAGTCTTCAGGAAATAAATGCAGACTTTTATATAAGGTTAGAGAGATCAGTGATATCCCAAGAAAGCTCGATAATCCTGTAGAGCTTTGAATACTGAGCTTACTCCGTTTTTCCCAGAGCAAAAAAATTACTACCGTCCAGAAAAGAAAAACATAGCTAAAAAATCTCGTTCGCTCTATGTGCTGACTTAAGTTTAGATGTAACGCTACTAAACCAACCCCGATACCTATCAACCAATATTTTTCTTGGTTTTCCAACATTGGCTTCTGATAATTATGTTTGTGCCTAAATTGTAATTAATTTCTAGCGGCGATCGCGATCGCAATTTAGCTTTTCAGAAGAATCTTGATTAAATCTTATTGATATATATATGTATTTTTATATCTTTGAACTGAGACAGCGTTCTCGAT
>JBCBEA010000119.1:0-9162 GCA_038529195.1 Cyanobacteria bacterium J06600_6 | reverse complement strand
ACTGATCTTCCGCTTCTGGCTTACATCTTTACTGCTGGGGGAAAACCTTTGGGTGTATGTAATTACCCAAATTACGAAGCTGTTAGACTGGATACTGTTCAAATTAGGGTTTTTGATCGAGCCAAATTTTGCTGTGATTCAGCTTTTTGCGATCGGCTCGATTGTAATTCAAAATCTGGTTTATTTGTTTGCGGTGCACCTAGTCGCTTTAATGCTGCTAGATCGTCTTGATAATCCTATTCCTCGTCCTCCTGAATGGGTTAGGGTACTTCTAGATTATTAGATCAATTGATTTTGATTGAGAGGAAATAGCTAAGATGTAGATCTGAACACGAAGTCTACTATATTTTTACTGTAATTATGCTCCAAGCCCCTATTTTTCATTTAGCTATTCCCATTACCAATGTGGCTCAAGCTAAGGAATTTTATGGAGCTGGTTTGGGTTGTGCTATCGGTAGAGAAAATAAATCTGCCGTGATTTTTGATTTTTTTGGAACTCAGCTAGTTGGTCACGTTACTAAAGAGGTACTTAGCAGACAGTCAGGGATTTACCCCCGACACTTAGGTTTAATCTTGCCAACTAAGTCAGACTGGCAGAAATTGTGCGATCGCGCCGAGGCAGCCCAAATTTCTTTTTATGGTCAACCAAAGCTGCGCTTTCCCAATCAATCTATTGAGCATAACTGCTTTTTTTTAGAAGATCCTTTTTATAATCTTTTAGAGTTTAAATATTACACTGAGCCAGAAGTTATTTTTGGTGGCAGGCAATCTAGTTTAATTGGCGACACTGCCGAAAGCTAGCTATATCCGTTATTGTGCCCAGCAGCAAGGAAAACCGCGACCTAGATCTTAAATCGAGCCAATTATCGCGATCAGCAGAACCAGCAGCAAAACGGTAACAACGCCGAGAAAGAAGCTGCTGATAAATAAAAGATGCTGTTGTTTTTGGGAACGGCTTTTTTGGGCTGGAGAACCACCATAAATATTGAACCTCTTCGATTTCTTGCTTGAGGGAGATCGCTTGCTGTAGAGTTGACTATTTTTTTCTTGCTGTACCTGAGAATATTGATGACTCAAGTCCGTAATTGTGTTGGCTTGCGATCGAACTGTTTCCTGAAGCTGGAACATTTTGGAACTAAGGTTCGAGATCGTATTCCTCATTTCTGTCGTCTGATTGACGGGTAAGGAATAGCTAAAATTTCGAGGCAGAGGAATAATTGCCTCCTCATTACTCGCCCCCGCAGCAATTTCGAGTTTTGTTTCTGCACTCTGCACGCTGTTGTGGAAACTCCCGTCCCAACGACCAAGTATTGGTCCAATTTGGAAAAAGCCTTTTTCTGCTAGACGAATAATATTGGCAATGTCTTTGATACTGGTGTTCTTAAGAATATATCCTCGCGAACCCGCCTTCAATGCCTTATCTAACTGCTGGCGATCATCTTGACTGGTTAACAGCAATACTTTGGTTTCGGGAAATCGCTGCACAATTTGTGCTGTTGCTTCTATACCGTCGAACGCCCCCGGCATATTAATGTCCATCAGAATTATGTCAGGCTTGTGTTCTTCTGTCTGAGCGATCGCCGCTTTGCCATTATCAGCAAGAGCAACTACTTCAATATCTGGTTCGCTAGACAAATTGATTTTCAGGAATTCTCTAATACTGTTTAGGTCATCAACAATTAAAATTCTAGTCATAGCAATAAACATGTTTGAATATGTCGCTACAGATCGATTAAAAACTGATCCAAAAACTTGGATTTAAAAGACCGATAGCTTAATCCGAGAAATAATAAAAAATAATTGGTTTGGAGAATAAGCTATTGCAGATACCAGTCTCTACCGAGCTAATATTTTTATCTGCTCCCGTCAATATAGATACTAAAAATAAGGCTAGATTATTTCATAATAGAGCTTCTCGCAGCCTTGTATGGCACTATCTCTAGTCCAATCAATCAAGATCGCAGTCGCTACCTTGCTTGTAGCTTCTAATCTTAAATTAGCTATTTTTGATATTTTGAGAAACTAATTAGCGTAGAAAATAGTTAAACATTTTAATTCTTTAATCATATAATAGAAATCAGACAAAAAATGTAACAAAAGTAAATATAAAGCAAAGTATTTTGCTCAGGTACATTTCACTTATTACAGGAGATACTCCATGTTGCGACTCGAACACATCAGTAAAATTTACACGACGGGGGAAGTGCTTAAAGACATTACGTGGGAAGTCAAACCTGGAGAAAGAGTCGGCTTAGTGGGAGTTAATGGGGCAGGGAAATCAACCCAGCTCAAAATTATTAGTGGTGAAATGGAAGCTACTTCGGGTGAAGTTATTCGACCAGCCAGCCTCAAAATTGCCTACCTAACTCAAGAATTTGAAGTTGAGCCAACTCGTACTGTGTATGAAGAGTTTTGGACTGTTTTCGTTGAAGCTAATGATATTCAGCAGCAGATGCGTCAAGTCGAGCAAGAGATGGAGACAGCAGATCCAGACCGTCTGAACACTTTAATTAATAAATTAGATAAGCTACAGCGTAAGTTTGAGGCTTTAGAAGGATATACTCTTGATGCTCAAATCGAGAAAATTCTGCCTGAGATGGGATTCACTTCCGAAGATGGCGATCGCCTGGTAAGCTCCTACAGTGGTGGTTGGCAGATGCGCATGAGTTTGGGCAAGATTTTGCTCCAGGAGCCAGACTTGCTGCTGCTGGATGAGCCGACTAACCATCTGGATTTGGAAACCATTGAGTGGCTTGAGAATTACTTAAGAGGCATCAATACGCCCATGGTAATTGTCTCCCATGACCGCGAATTTCTCGATCGCCTCTGCACCAAGATCGTGGAAACCGAGCGGGGAGTATCCACTACCTATCTAGGTAACTATTCATCTTATCTACAGCAAAAAGCCGAAGCTAGAGTTGCTCAGAGCGCAACATTTGAGCGACAGCAAAAGGAAATTGCCAAGCAGCAGGAATTTATTGAAAAATTCAGAGCTAGCGCCACTCGCAGTACCCAAGCAAAAAGTAGAGAAAAGCAGCTTGATAAAGTCGAGCGAGTTGAAGCACCAATTGCTAACCTGAGAACTCTTAAATTTAGCTTTCCTCCATCCCCCCGTAGCGGAAGAGAAGTAGTAGTCATCGAAGATTTAGTCCACGCTTACAACAATAACATTCTGTTTTTGGGTGCCGAACTGACGATCGAACGTGGCGATCGCATTGCAATTTTAGGTCCTAACGGCGCTGGGAAATCTACCCTCCTGAGAATGGCAATGGGTATGGAGGAATTTGATGAAGGTAAAATTGAGCTAGGTAAGCACAACGTTATTCCTGGCTATTTCGAGCAGAATCAAGCTGAAGCCTTGGATTTGAATAAATCCGTGATGGATACAATTCATGATGAAGTTCCCGACTGGAAGAATGAGCAGGTAAGAACTTTACTCGGACAGTTTTTATTCAGTGGCGAAACTGCTTTTAAAAAGGTAGAAGCTTTGAGTGGTGGGGAAAAAGCACGGTTAGCCTTAGCTAAAATGCTGCTCAAACCCGCTAATTTATTAATCCTAGACGAGCCCACTAATCACCTAGATATTCCTGCCAAGGAAATGCTAGAAGAAGCTTTACAGAATTATGATGGCACTGTCTTAATCGTTTCTCACGATCGCTATTTTATTTCTCAAACAGCGAATAAAATTGTTGAAATTCGTGATGGTGAACTGGTTGCCTATCCTGGAGACTATCACTACTATCTCGATCGAATTGAAGAAGAGAAAGAAAAAGCGAGACAGCAAGCCGAACTCGCACTAAAAGCCGAGAAGAAAAAAGCTAAACAAGCAAAGCAAGCTGAGAAAAAGAAAGCCAAGCAAAAAAAAGCAAAAGCTTAAAAGGGTATGAGGTAGAGGCTAGAAGGTAAGAAGTAAGAGGTTTTGTAGATCGTGTTGAAAACACTATTTCTTAGCCTCTTTCAACAACTAACGAATAACAACTAACAAATAACAACTAATAACTAACCAAAATGACCCTGGAGCAACAGCTACAAGTAATTATCGATGATGCCCCAGATTATGGAATACCATCAGCTATCGTTGCCAAAGCGATCGCTCCCAGCTTAAAGTCATTTGCAGAGCAACTGCAAAACTTAGAATACTATATCTTGCAAAACTTAGACGGTGATTGGGTTTTAACCATTATTACTAACCCACGACTACAGCAGGATAAACGGGTAATTTATGCCTTTACCTCAGTACAGGATGCAGCTAACTTTCAGGGCAAAGCCAATCCTAATTTAGTGGCAGCTCCAATTTCTAGCGTTCAGCTTTTGTTTCGTCTCTTCTCACTTCAGCAGGTAGACAGTATTATCTTTCTCGATCGTCAGAATCTCAGTCAGGGAATTGAGATAGAGCGATCGCAGCTATCAAAATCAATTAAACAGCAGCTCGAAAAATTAAAGCAAATTCCGCCTCATATTGCCTGAAAAATTGCAATAAAACTTCACTTTGCAAATTATTATTGACATTTATATAGAAAGTAGTTATCACTGTTCAGCACCCATAGTCAGCTAGCTATAATGACACTCTAGAATTAGTCAAGACTGCAATTCGAGCGAAATACCTCTCAACGAGAAGCTTCTTGTGCGACCAAATGCTCGGAATTAATGTCAGGCAAAGTCTTGCCGACTTTAGAGCCCGTGACCAAAATTAAACAATTTATTGTTGGTCGCCGCAGCATAAATCGGCTGGCAATTCTGAGAGCTAGCAGCAAGGCTATAGAGTATTACGACATCTAAGATATATGTCCAACGTTCAAAATTTTCGCAGCTTGTCACGTTCAAAGGCAGATCTATTACAGCAGGAGTGGACTGAGTTTAATCGTTTTCACTGCGAGGGAACTTATCCCTGTCCCGTATGTCGTCATGGAAAGGTTGCAGAAATGCCTTTAATGGAGACTTTTTTCTGTAATTTCTGTGAGCATATCTTTACGACTAATTATGACAAGCAGCTGTTAAAAATGGCAGACAGCCAGTTGCCCCTCACCTGGTACTGGAATGGCAAAGTTTGGAAGGGAATTCACCGAGAAGGAGCGGAAGTAGGCTGGGCTTACCTAATTTTTGGTTTGGGCTTTGTGCTGATTCCAACGGCAATTATCGGCATCGGCGTATATTTATTTCCACCGATGAATGGCAGTATGTTATCTTGGCTGCCCCTTGCTTGGACAACTTTAACCTTTTGCGCTCACTTATTTTGCGTCATTTGGCTGATAATTGAATATTATCAATTTCCTATTTTTCTCTATGTTAGAGCCTTGAAAAGGAAACTTTCTAACGTTGCTAAATAGTCAAATGTAAAATGTAGCGATAAGAATTCTATCTTAGCCTCGAATTGAGTTGGTCAATAAAATCAATTAAATCGAGCAGTGTTGATTAGTTGACTAAATGAAGAGAGAAACAGCGAGGGGCTAAGTATCTGGAGCTAATCGGGCTATAAAGCACCAGATCTAAACCTAGTCATATCCTCTACTAAACTTCTCTTGACTAATTAATTGTTAGGACCAATAGGCAGAGTTCGACCTTCTACTCGATCTACATAAGGTTGAACTTCCTCTGTATAGTCGATTGGCAAAACAGTACAAACATTTTCATGAGGGCGAGGAATGATTACCCATGATTCTAGGGTTGCCCCTTCTGCTTTTTTGATCGCATCTATTCCTGCTGCCATTGCAGTTTTGACTTCGGACACATCACCACGAATATTGACGTTAAAGCGAGCGCTACCGACGCGAATATAGCCAACTAGCGTCACGCGACCAGCTTTGACCATAGCATCTGCTGCTGCTAAAATTCCTGGAAATCCTTTCGTTTCAATCGAACCCACAGCGGACTGTGAAGGCATAAATTTGCTCCTTAAATTATTAATTACAAATACTAAATTAAGTAACTTTGAATTACTTTACGAATACTAATTTTAGCTGACTGAGGTCAGTTTTAAAATAGGCTTTACTCCCGAAAGAGAATTAGCTAAAAGCGGTATTGTTCTACTTCTTCAGTGTATTCAATTGGCAAAACAGCAACTACATTATCGGGAGGATTAGGCACAGTATAGTGAGTTATTACTTTACCGCCAAAAGTTTGTTCTGCAGCCAATAATCCTGCCGTCATTGAGGGTCTTACCTCAGAGATTGGACCGCGAATAGCAATTACAAAAGTACCGCTTTCACCCTTATCAAAATAAACGAGAGTGACACGACCTGCTTTTAACATGGCATCAGAAGCAGCCAAAACAGCAGGAAAACCCAGGGTCTGGATTACCCCTACCGCGTGTTGTTGAGACATAATTTCGGTTCAAAATACGAGTTGTCTAGGCAAATTCGCCAAATGATGGCATCAGCCTTTTGATTTGATCATGATTCTGTCAATTATGACAGTCGAGACGACCTAAACTACTATATCTTGATTGCGCTCGGTTCGGATACTGTAGCGATAATGCGATCGCAACCCGATTTTGGTTTTGCCCACTGATATTGGGATTCTTGAGGATCTCCCCAGCATAAACCCAAATATAGTTCGGTACGAGCTGCGTCTATTTCGACCCATTCTGTCTGATTGATTAATTTACTTAAATAATCGGCAGATATGAGCTGATGATGATTTCCCTGACGATTTTGATGGTTATTAACCAGCCAAAACTTCATTTGTTTGGTAAGACGATGCCAAAAATCGAGAATGTTAGCCTTAGCTGCAATGAGAACGGCTTTATCCCCAGGAATAGGAACTAGCTGGTTATGAATCTCAGGATAGGTAATACTTTCCTCTTCGAAGCTGCAAGAACGCCAAACTATACCCGAAACTTGATGCTGCTGCTGATACTCATGAATTTGGCTGCGGAAATCGCGATAGGCGAAAACCTTGTTCACCTGATCCATATTCAAAGCTTTGGCAACCACAGGATCGTTAATTCGCTGTGCAGAAGATAAAACGACTCGCTTACCTTTCCAATTTTCTTTTAGTTCTTGGTCTAATATCTTGATCAGTTCGTCAGTGGTATATGTCATCGATCCAATGAGACTAATGCCTGCTATCTTTGCATTGTAGCCTTGGTTTTATTCGCACCAACCAATAATAAAAGATATTTTTAACTAAAATGTGCAATTTAACGGGAATAAGACTCTATTTTCTCCAAACCATGACATATCCTCATGCTAATTAATTTCCGCAGGTTTATTTGTAGCCGAAGGCAGAGGGCAGAGGGCAGAGGGCAGAAAACAGAGGTCTTAATATTTAACTGACGGAAGTAGTCGAAGCGGCATGTTCCTCATTCGTAGCGCTATTTTGCTGCTTGAGCGCGGCTTTGACTAGCCCTAAAAATAGTGGATGGGGATGATTGGGGCGAGAACGGAACTCGGGATGGAATTGAGTAGCGATGAAGAAAGGATGATTGGGCATTTCAATGATCTCTACCAGACGACCATCAGGAGAAGTGCCGCTAATTTCATAGTTAGTTTCACAAAGCAGGGAGCGGTAGGCATTATTAAACTCATATCGGTGACGATGGCGCTCATAAATCACCTCGTTTTGATAGAGAGAATGGGCGAGGGTATCGGGTTTTAAGCGACAGGGATATGTCCCCAAACGCATTGTTCCTCCCAAATCAATTACATCCTGCTGCTCTGGCAAGATATTAATTACAGGATTTGCAGTTTCCGCATTGAATTCAGCACTATTGGCATCATCCAATTTTGCAACGTTTCGCGCCCATTCGATTGCACAGCACTGCATTCCCAAACAAAGACCTAAGAATGGTAGTTTGTGAGAGCGAGCATATTCGATCGCTGCCACCTTACCATCTACACCGCGAATGCCAAAACCGCCAGGCACGACTACCCCCATGACATCATCGAGATATTTAGTCGCACCATGAGCCTCTATGTCTTCAGCGCTAACCCAACGTAGCTCCACTTCGCAGTCAGCCTCGATCGCGCCATGTCCTAAAGCTTCAACGACGGATAAATAGGCATCACTGAGCTGGATATATTTACCGACGATCGCTATCTGTATTTTAGTGCGAGGAGAATTCATCTTAATCACTAAATTACGCCAGTTGTGGAGATCTGGCTCCCGCTGTTCTAGCTGTAGTAATTCGAGGGTTCTTTGAGCCAAACCTTCCTGCTCAAGAATTAGAGGCACTTCATAAATTGTGCTGGCATCGAGAGAGGTGACAACAGAGTTAACTTCAACATCGCAAAACTCCGCAATTTTTTCTTTGATCCCAGGAAATAAAGGGCGATCGCTACGACAAACTAAGACGTCTGGCTGAATCCCGATTGAACGTAATTCCTTAACCGAATGCTGAGTTGGTTTGGTTTTCATTTCTCCCGCTGCGGGAATCCAGGGAATCAGAGTCACATGCATATAGACAACATTATTTCTGCCAACATCCTTGCGAAACTGGCGAATTGCTTCCATAAAGGGCAAAGATTCAATATCACCTACCGTTCCGCCAATTTCCGTGAGTACTACGTCAGAACCAGTATTTTGGGCAACTCGATGAATTCTCTCCTTGATTTCGTTGGTAATATGAGGAATTACCTGAACTGTACCGCCTTCATAATCACCTCTTCTTTCTTTATTGATTACCGACTGGTAGATCGAGCCAGTAGTAACGCTGTTGAGTCGGGACATAGAAGTATTAGTAAAGCGCTCATAATGTCCTAAATCCAGATCTGTTTCTGCACCATCATCCGTGACAAATACTTCACCATGCTGATAAGGACTCATCGTGCCTGGATCGACGTTGATGTAGGGATCTAGCTTTAAGATCGAAACCGAATAGTTTCTCGACTTTAGTAACCTGCCTAAACTGGCGGCGACAATTCCTTTACCGATACTCGATACTACTCCGCCCGTAATAAATACAAATTTAGTCATAATCTTTAACTATCTTCCCCGATCACATATTGATAATTTATCCCACTTCAATCCGTGAGAGTGAGTAGCCTGCTTGTTACTTGCTTAATAATTTTGTTTGAGATAAACGCCAAAAGATGAGACGTTGACGCATCTGTTTTTGGCGTTGCTAATTTAAAACATGACGCACAAGGTGTTTCTACTCGTAGCTATCAGCTATTAGCTATTAGCTTTTTAAATTTACTTGCAAACTGAGGATTTTCGGAAATC
>JBCBEA010000118.1:0-9195 GCA_038529195.1 Cyanobacteria bacterium J06600_6 | reverse complement strand
CGGTTTATGCAAATCAGGCTTTAACTCAGCTACAGTTAGCTTCTGGTTTAGTTGATTCTGTCGAACAAATCATTATCAGTACCCAAAAACATCAGCCACTAATAGATGGTGTTGATAATCGTCTATTTCTCGATTTGGATTTAGCAATTTTGGGTGAATCAGGCGATCGCTACTGGCAATATGCTCAAGCGATCAGAAAGGAATATAGCTGGTTAAGCGATCGTGATTATCAGCAGGGACGCAAAAGGGTTTTGACTAGCTTTTTGTCTAGAAAAAACATTTACTATACTGGCTATTTTGCTCGGAAACTCGAACAACAGGCAAGAACAAACTTAAGAAAAGAAATTCGACTATTGGATTCTTAATCGCTTTTCCTTTAGTCGGGACAAAAATCCGCATTACCCCGATAAGTTGTACTAGATATCGATAGGTCGTCCCTATCTATATTCGAAAAAGAAGGGCGATCGAACTCCCAATCTTGTTGCCCATCCTCTGGCTGACCTTCAGCATAATAAGTTTGCAGCTTACCGCGATAGAGTACGATTTCTTTATTCAACTGCCGTTCCAAACAAACGCTATATTTTTGTATCCAAGCCTCTCGTGCCTTTTCCGTCGAGATATCTGTGCAGCCAGCAATTTGTCCAGTTACCCGATAGTAGGTGTCACAGCCAATAGCTAATACTTTGGCTCGATCCGTTGTTGACATAGCGGTAGCAGCTGTAATGATGCTTATACCCAGAAGATTAAAACAAGATCTCATTTTTCAACTCTCAAATATAAAAAAAGAGATGTCTTAATTAAAAAACATCTCTTAATCACAAAGCAGAAAACTACTAAGCCGGATTATTAAGCAGATAAACCAGGACAAATAGAACTAGCCAAATTGCATCGACAAAGTGCCAGTAAATCTCTGCAGCCTCTACTCCAAAGTGACTACTGCTAGAATAGTGCCCTTCTTCACGCGATCGCCATAGGACACAGACAATCAATAGCACCCCTGTCAAAACGTGTAGTCCGTGAAATCCAGTTAGGACATAAAAGCAGCTAGCCAAAAGGTTATCAGTTAAGCCGAACTCAGCATGAGAATACTCATATACCTGACCCAGTAGGAAGATAGCACCCATAGCTGCGGTGATCCCAAACCACTTTTGCAAACCCTGCACATCATCATTTTCTTTGAGTGCTTTTTGTCCTTCGTGCATCACAAAGCTACTGGCAACCAAAATTGCCGTGTTGATAATCGGGATCAGCAGCTCAAACTCTGGCATCCCTTCTGGTGGCCAAACGGGCATAATTGCGCGATAGATCAATAGCGCAGCAAAAAAGCCAAGAAAAGTCATGCTGTCGGAAATCAGAAAGATATACAGCCCAACCATTCTAAAATCGGGGTGTTCGTGATGTCCGTGTTCCGCCTCTTGTTCTGAGGCGATGGCAATTTGAGATTTATTATCTACAGTTGAACCTTGCATTTGTATCGTTAATTGTTAATTGTTTAGTTGTTAATCGGTAAAGAGAATCGGAAACAATCTTTTCTTGCTTCCGATTTCTAATTAACTAAGTTCCTTCAGCAGTTACTGCTGCTAGCATATCCTCCACATCTTCATTCCCATCAATGGTTTCCGTATCGATACCGTAGTCGTAAGGACCAGCCCAAAGAACGGGTTCTTCTTCAAAGTTTTCGATAATTGGAGGTGACGATGTTTGCCATTCTAGAGTTAAAGCCAACCAGGGATTGCGACCCGCTTTCTTGCCTTTAAATAAACTCCAGATGATATTGATAATGAAAGGAAATGATGACAGCGCCAAAATATACGAACCAATAGTACAGATCATATTGAGAGTCTGAAACTGAGGATCGTAGAGAGCGATACGGCGGTTCATGCCCTGCAAACCAAGCTGGTGCATGGGTAGGAAAGTAATATTAAAACCAACAAAGGTCATTACGAAGTGAATTTGCCCTAGGGTTTCGTTGACCATGCGTCCCGTCATTTTGGGGAACCAGTGGTAGACCGCGGCAAATAGACCAAATACCGAACCACCAAAAAGCACGTAGTGGAAGTGAGCAACGATAAAGTAAGTATCGTGAACGTGGATATCAAAAGGTACAGATGCCAGCATTACTCCACTCAAGCCACCGATCAGGAAGGAGGAAAGGAAGCCAACGGCAAAGATAAAGGCGCTATTCAGACTTAATTTGCCACCCCAAATTGTCGCACACCAGCTAAATACTTTAATGCCCGTCGGTACAGCAATGATCATGGTGGTTGCCATAAAGAACATCCGTAGCCAGCCAGGAGTGCCGCTAGAGAACATGTGGTGCGCCCAAACGATTAGACCCAGGAAGCTAATTGCCAAACTGGAATAGGCGATCGCTCTATAGCCAAATACTGGTTTACGAGCATGAACGGGTAAAATCTCAGAAATTGCACCAAAGAAGGGCAAAATCATAATATATACGGCAGGATGAGAGTAAAACCAAAACATGTGTTGGTAAACAATCGGGTCTCCACCCCCCGCTGGATTGAAAAATGCCGTGCCTGCCAATAGGTCAAAGGAAAGCAAGATCAAGGCTGCCCCTAGCACAGGAGTACCAATAATAATCAGTCCTGAAGTTGCCAACATCGACCAGCAGAACAAGGGCATGCTGTGAATGTCCATATCGGGCATCCGCATCAAGAGAATAGTAGTGACAAAATTAAATGCCCCCAACATTGAAGATGTCCCCAGTATTAGAATACTCAGGATCCAAATCTCTTCTCCCGATTTTCCGCTAACCAAACTCAAGGGTGGATAGGATGTCCAGCCAGCTTGAGGTGCCCCGTTAAAGAAGCTGCTCATCAACAACAGACCCCCAGGAGGAATCATCCAAAAAGCAACGCCGTTTAAACGGGGAAATGCCATATCTTCTGCCCCAATCATCAGGGGAATCAGATAGTTAGCAAAAGCTGCACCAGCAGGAATAATCCACAGAAACAACATAATTGTTCCGTGCATCGTCAAAAGCTGATTATAGAATTCGGGCTGTACAAAATCAGGATCGGGAGTCGATAACTCCGTCCGCATGACTTCGGCTAACGCACCGCCAACGAAGTAGAAAAAGAAGGCGGTAACTAAATACTGAATGCCAATTACCTTGTGATCTGTACTAAAGCCAAAGTATTCGTACCATTTTCTTTGAGGGTGTTCTTCTTTCTCTGGTGGTGGTGGTGAGATGGGAGCGTTTCTTTCTAGTGTTGTACTCATTTATTACTGATTGAAATCTAATTTATCTGTTTGGAAAGCTATTAGCTACTGGCGGGGCGCGTCGCGCCTGACTTCGCGAAGCGAAGCACTGAATACTCCGCATTCCCGCCTTTAGATAATTCGCAGGCTGGGTTACTATAAAACATTGCTTCAATATTTCTTCACCACAATGCCGATCTAGACAGCTTTCGGATAATTCCTTCGAGATTTATTTAAGGCTTCAGTTGAGCCAGAGTATCGTTGTTCACCCCAATGTCTTCTGCATAGGGCGCTAGGAACTCTGTATCATCCTTTTCCGCTGGGTTCATAGCTACGGACTCATTAACCTCTGTCATCGCAAAGGTATTTTCCTGAATCCACTGCTGGTAATCCTCTTCGCTTTGAACGTAAAGCTGAGTCTTCATACCGCCATGGTATGCACCACATAATTCTGCACAGATTACGGGATATTGACCGATTTTAGTTGGTGTAAACACCAGGTTGGTTTCTCTGCCAGGTATAACATCCTGCTTAATCCGAAATTCGGGCAGCCAAAAAGCATGAATGACATCTCCTCCCGTCATACTCAACATCACAGGGCGATCTACAGGAACGTGTATTTCTCCAGAGATGACACCCGTGTCGGGATAGGTAAAGACCCAGGCATACTGAATACCATTAACCTTGATTTGTAAGGGATTAATGCCCTGATGAGATTCGGGAGAAACTCCCAGTCCTAAAGCCACGTTTTGCTGATTTGGGTCTAAAGCCACTAGCTGTGAGTGGTGGTGCATTCCCGCCATCTGAGGACCTGGATCCCCCGCTGCCATTGGATCTAGTCCCCCCATGCGGTTATAAATCTCAAAGCTATAGATAGAAAGAATAAAGACGATGACGGTGGGAATCGCAGTCCAGACAATTTCTAAAGGTACATTACCTTCAATTGGCGGACCGTCTGTAGTGTCATTTTTCTTACGTCGAAAGACAATCACAGAGTAGATTAAAACACCTTCAACCAGCAGGAATAGACCCGTGGCAATGGTCATCATAAAGTTAAATAGCTGATCGATATCTCCCGCGTCATTTGAGGCAGCGATAGGCAACAGCCCATGATTTTGACCATACCAAAGGCTGATCAGGGTTATTGCCACCCCTGCAATTAGAGTAAGTATGCTGCTAGGAATTTTCACGTTATATAGTTCTGGTTAGTGATTTAGCGATTTTTTACTACTAGTATGTTTGTCAGTTTGGGATACTATGTTTTTACAAATCTTTACCAAACTAACATAGGTAGAGCGATGATAATTAGCTCTAAAAGTTTCCGCTACAAAGTTATTTTCCGTCTACTTTATAGGTTAGATCGAATTGCTAATAAATCAACAAATTTGGTGATATGGCTAGGGGTAATTAAGGAGTTTCTTTATATTTCATTTGGGATCGCCAAACCCCACTGGTAATTGGGCTATCTCATTTCCATACTTATTTTAGTAAACTTAATTTTTTCTTCATAAAATTAGATTTTGTTTGTAGTTTAAGTCGAGCCAATCTGAAGAATATCTAATAAAGAGAAAACTACCAAAAAAAGCTAGCTAAAGTATATAAGACAAGAATAAAAAGTTAGCTCAAGACAACATAGTCTATATATTGGCGTAATTTGTGAAACGAAATCTTTTAGGAGCGCCTTTTTTGTAAAAACATTGCAGTTTATCTTCAACAAAGTTTTATCTCGTTTATCTTCACCTAAGTTTGCTATGACGGAATCATATTTTCAGCCACCTACCATCAGCCGAGTAACATCCCAGCCAGAGATCTGGATTGGGCGTTTGATCTGGAAAATTGCGATCGCAACTTTGTTATTGATGGCGGTGGGCAGCGCGACGAGGGTAATGAATGCAGGATTAGCCTGTCCTGACTGGCCCTTGTGCTACGGACAGCTGGTACCAACCAGACAGATGAACCTCCAGGTGTTTCTAGAGTGGTTTCATCGTTTAGATGCAGCTTTAATTGGCATGAGTGCGATCGCACTCGCGGGTCTTTCTTGGTGGTTTCGTCGGCAACTACCAAAATGGCTACCCTGGATGGCTACTTTTGCCCTATTTCTGATTGTCTTTCAGGGAATTCTGGGTGGCTTGACCGTAACTCAGCTACTGCGTTTTGATATCGTTACCGCGCATCTGGGTACAGCTCTCTTATTCTTTAGCACCTTGGTCATTATGGGTACGGCTCTAAGTCCCTACCAGGGTACAAAAGCAGCAGGTAATTTACGCTGGTTCGGTTTGAGTGCAGCCGTATTAGTCTATCTCCAGAGTATTTTGGGTGGCTTAGTTGGTTCTCGCTGGGCACTGCACCAATGTTTTGGTGGCTCTCAGCTATGTAACGTGATGAACGCCCATATTTTAGGAGTTGTACCGCCGACCTTGGCAACTTTAGGAGTAGTTTGGCTAGCTTGGAAAACACCTGGTTTAAATAAGCACTTGCGAGTTTTGGCTAACGTCGCAGCAGCACTAGTCAGCCTGCAAATCTTACTCGGAATCGCTACTTTCAAGCTACACCTGCAGGTAGAGCCTCTAACCGTTACCCATCAGATGGTGGGCGCAAGTTTACTTGGAGTTTTGATTGCTTTTACTGTCTTAGCGATACGAGACAATGCTCAATCAGCCCAAATTTAGCTACCTAACTACCTCCACGCCAACTACATATATTTAGATCAGAGGAATCATTACTAATGACAGGGACAAGCATAGCTCGCCAGAATCAAAGTTTAGGGTCAGTAATCAAAAGCTACTATCAGCTAACCAAGCCTCGCATTATTCCCCTACTCCTAATCACCACTGCCGCCTCAATGTGGATTGCCTCCGATGGTAGAGTCGATCCCTTTTTACTGCTAATCACCTTACTGGGAGGAACTTTAGCTGCTGCCTCGGCACAGGTAATGAACTGTATCTATGACCAAGATATTGACTACACCATGACTCGGACTCGCAAACGTCCGATTCCCTCTGGTCGAGTACAGCCACGCCACGCTCTAATATTTGCCATTATTTTAGGAGTCTTATCATTTTCTCTCCTGACAGCTTTTGCTAACTTGTTAGCTGCCCTCTTGGCAATGTCGGGCATAGTCTTCTATATGTTGATCTATACTCACTGGCTCAAAAGACACACAACTCAAAATATTGTCATTGGCGGGGCTGCAGGGTCGATTCCACCTCTGGTGGGCTGGGCTGCGGTAACGGGAGATTTAAGCCTTATGCCTTGGCTCTTATTTACGGTTATTTTTCTCTGGACTCCTCCCCATTTTTGGGCTTTAGCACTTATGATTAAAGAAGACTATGCGGAGGTAGGTGTACCAATGCTGCCGGTAGTCGAAGGAGAAGAGGCAACGGTCCAGCAAATCTGGATCTACACTTGCTTAGTTGTTCCCTTAAGTCTGATGTTGATCTACCCCCTCGGAAACTTAGGCTTAGTTTACGGTGCGATCGCCTTATACCTAGGTTCTAAATTTCTTTACAAAGCCTGGGAACTAAAACAAGATCCAACCAGCAACCAGCTAGCCCGTGGCATGTTTAAGTACTCCATTTTTTATATGATGCTGCTGTGTGTGGCAATGATTGTCGATACTCTACCCATAACTCATCAACTGTTAGGCATGGTATTTAGCTGCGGTAGCTAATAGTTAAATAACTGACCTTACGCACTTCATCGATCTGTTTAAGTAATGGACAATTGACAATGGATAATTGACAATTTTTCAACTGTTGAGTCACGTTATATGGACAGTGAAAATTCCTCAACGGCTCGAAACAAAATTCATTCGTTATTTTGCGTAACGTCAGTTAAATAAATATAAATAAAATAAATAGAAAAGAAAATTGTAAATACCATTACGCATTTACCAGCATCCATAAGCTAAATTTACAGCAGTAAATACATTAAATGCATAATTATTTGCTACCCAAGCTCTCTATCCGTGACTGTTCGTTAGGGAAACTTAGTAATGACAAAATCTAGTCACAATTGCTCAACAGAATAAGTTTTTCATCCCTAAACAGTAAGCTTTCAGCTTCAACCAACAACTGACCACTAACGATTAACCACTAACGATTAAACGGTTAGTAACTTCCTGCCTAAAAATAATCTTTCCCACAGCAGAGTGACATAGTAATTATGCAAACGGTGAACGGCTTACATTTCAAAAACATGCGAGGCGATCTATTTGGGGGAATTACGGCATCTGTCGTTGCTCTGCCTTTAGCTCTTGCATTTGGTATTGCTTCTGGGGCGGGAGCCGTTGCGGGTCTTTATGGCGCAATTATTGTAGGCTTTTTTGCAGCTTTGTTTGGTGGGACTCCCTCACAAATATCGGGTCCTACTGGTCCCATGACCGTTGTAATTGCGACCGTCTTTACCGAATTTGCAGGTAGGGACGATGGTCAGGGAATTGCTCTAGCTTTTACTGTAATTATGCTGGGGGGAATTTTCCAAATTTTGTTTGGTGTGATGCGCCTAGGCAAATATATTACCCTGATGCCCTACACCGTCATTTCAGGGTTTATGTCGGGCATTGGCTTAATTATTATTCTGACTCAGGTTGCTCCTTTTTTGGGTCATCCATCTTCGGCAAATGTGGTGCAGTCCGTCAAAATGTATGGCGAATTCTTTCAAGATCCAAATCCCTATGCCTTAAGTTTGGGTCTTCTCACCCTAGTCATTGTCTTTTGCTGCCCCAGAAAAGTTACTCGTCTTATTCCCTCACCTCTGCTGGCACTAATTGTTGGCACGGTCGCTGCCATAATCATTGGACGTTATTCTCCCGATAATGGGTTAATGCTAATTGGCGATATTCCCCGCGAATTGCCTCGTATACACCTGCCTGCCTTTGATTTCAATGCATATCGTTCGGTTTTTGGCTATGGTTTGATGCTGGCGGTATTAGGTTCAATCGATTCTCTCTTGACCTCTTTGGTGGCAGATAATATTACTCATACTCAGCATGACAGCGATCGCGAATTGATTGGTCAGGGTATTGGTAATCTAATCTCAGGACTGTTTGGTGGGCTACCTGGGGCAGGGGCAACCATGCGGACGGTAATCAACGTCAAGTCAGGGGGGAAAACGCCAATCTCAGGTATGATTCATGCTTTAGTACTATTGACGGTGGTTCTCAAAGCGGGGGACTTAACGGCAAATATTCCCCATGCAGTTTTAGCGGGGATCCTAATTAAAGTCGGCATTGACATCATTGACTGGAGCTTTCTCAAGCGCGCCCATCAGATTTCCCTCAAGGCAACAGGGTTGATGTATATAGTGCTGTTGCTGACGGTCTTTGTTGATCTCATTACCGCCGTTGCTGTGGGGGTATTTTTTGCTAACCTACTCACGGTCAAAAATCTCAGCGATATTCAAAGCAAAAAAGTTAAGGCGATCGTTAATCCTGACGATGAGATGGATTTAAATATTGCCGAGCGTCATCTCCTCAAGCGAGCTAAGGGCAAGATAATTTTGTTTAACCTTACAGGTCCCATGAGCTTTGGCGCTGCTAAAACAATTTCTCAGCAAATGGGTGTTGTTCGTCAGTATGAAGTTCTGATTCTTGATCTCAGCGATGTACCCATGATTGGGGTTACCGCATCGCTCGCAATTGAAAATATGGTCAAAGATGCCTACGCTAGCAATCATGAAGTGTTTTTAGTCGGAGCAGAGGGAAAAGTCAAAAAACGCCTTGAAAAAATGAAGCTGATGAATTTATTGCCCCCCGAAAACTGCTTTTCAGAAAGAATTTTTGCTCTCCAAAAAGCGATCGCCTGTGCAGAAATGCCCGAGCAAGTAATTTTTAATCCCGAAGCTATAAGCCCCGATTCTTCTAGTATTTAATTGATTCAACTCATTAGTTAGATACCAGGGCTATTTCATTCTAAAGAGAGATAAAACATGATTTAGGTCAAACTGACATTTGCGCTGTGCTTGAGCCATATT
>JBCBEA010000117.1:0-9205 GCA_038529195.1 Cyanobacteria bacterium J06600_6 | reverse complement strand
CTTGACTCTGGAGCAAACTCAACCTGTTCGTAAACGTCGGCGATTTTACCTGAAAACTCGACGCTAGTTAATTCAAATTCTTTTGCTCCTAGTTCATAAAACTGTAGCAGCCACAATTCTTCAGATGTACGGCGAAAACATTCGATTCTGGCTTTTTTTGTATTAACTAAAACGTATTCTTGCAGACTAGGTAGCAATTGGTAATCCGCAAACTTATCTCCCCGATCAAATGCTTCAGTCGAATCAGACAGTACCTCAATAATTAAGCGAGGAAACTGCTTAAAAGTACTATTTTCTCGATCTTGGTCTTCATAGGTAACTATTACGTCAGGATAGAAGAAGCGATTCTGTTGTTCGATTCTCACTTTCATATCCGAGATATACACTCGACAGCCAGAACCTCGAAGATGATTACGCAGCAAAACAGCAAGATTAAGCGCAATAGTCACGTGAGTGTCTGTCGCCCCAGCCATGCTGTAGACTTCACCATCTATATATTCGTGTTTAATCTCGCTATCTGCTTCTAGCTGAAGGTATTCTTCTGGAGTTATGAAAGAACTTTGAGGAGAGGCGACCATAATCTTAGTCAGTTCATGATTACTAATATCGTAATTTTATCGCACGGGATAAGTATCGGGCGATCGATAAATAATTATGATTAACCACAACCAGGAACTCTCAATTAATCGTACATTCTCGCTTCTAAAGCACTAGGATTTTCTTCACAATAGAGTTCAAATTCGCTTTTTGGCTTCTCGACAAAGTCACTCTTGTTGAGAATATCGCTAATGGAAATAACTCCTAACAATTCTCCTTTGACTACAGGTGCGCGACGAATACGAGTGTTGGCAAACAGTCGAGCGACGTATTCTACGCCTAAATCAGGATTAACAATAACGCAGGGTTTAGTCATGATTTCATATACCCGCATTTGTTTGGGGTCATGCCCAAAAGCAGCAACTTTGTAGACGATATCGGTTTCAGTAATAACGCCATAAGGATCGGCATCGCTACGGCGATCGACAATTAAAGCTCGTAAGCCTTTATCTTTCATGGTTTTTACCGCTTCTGCGATCGTCGCCGAACCACTAATCGTGACGACGTTTTTGGTCATGATTTCCTGTGCCTGCATCATTGAGCTATTCTCCTGGAGTTAAGGTTGAATTAAATATCTGTTTAGTCTTCGTAGATTCGACATTCCAGCGCATCGGGATTATCTGCACAGTATGCCTCTAAGGAATTAGTTTTTTTTTCCGTCTGACGTTTGTCCGCAGCAGCAGCCTGTAGTTCTTCTACTTCATCCCAGGCAGCAGCACATTCAGGGGCAGTCGCACCTTTGGCAGCACATACAGCACGAGCTTCTTCGCGTGCAACATCTAGGCGATCTTCGATATATAGTTGCTTTGGCTTCTCAACAAAATCTCCTTTTTTGAGAATGTCGCTAATCGAAATGATGCCCAGCAGCTTACCTTCAATTACTGGCGCGCGACGAATACGAGTATTGGCAAATAATCGGGCTACATATTCCACGCCAAGATCGGGATTTACGACTACGCAAGGCTTAGTCATGATTTCATATACCCGCATTTTTTTAGGGTCGTGTCCAAAAGCAGCAACTTTATAGACGATATCTGTTTCTGTAACAATTCCATAGGGGTCAGAATCATTACGGCGGTCGACGATTAAAGCTCGCAGACCTTTTTCTTTCATCACGTCTACCGCTTTAGCCACCGTTGCGGAACCGCTAATAGTAGCAACATTAGCAGTCATGATATCTTTTGCTGAGAGCATTGTTTGGTATTTCCTAAAACTAGATTGAAATTGCTTAAAAATTATGCGGATAAAGGGATTTTGGTCGTGTTTTTGTCCTGCCTGGTAAAAATAGAGGTACCAGAATCGTAAGCTTCGACAACGCTGCCACTAACTGAACACATCACCATTAGATAGTCGCAGTCGGAGCATTCTAGATGAATAACCTGATTCTGCGGGCAGGTATTGTATCTAGACTCTTGGCTAGTAAAGTAAGAACGAGTTGCTGAACCACCACAATTAGGGCAGGGGACTTTGAAGGTACGATTCATAGCTAACAGTTTCTCAAGTAGGATTTTGAATAAAAAAAGAGAGACAAAGTACTTAAAGAATGAGGAATAAATGATGATCTATGAGCAAGTCATGCTTAATCTCTGTCTCCTTGTAACCTTGTCTCTCACACGCTGACAAACTTTATATTCTTAGCTGTGTCTCTAAGATATTGCTGTAGGTTTCGTAGGGTTGTGAACCAAAAGTGTTTTCTACTACTTCGCCATCGCGGAATACTAAGACGGCGGGAATACTGCGAATACCGTATTTTTTGGCAGCATCTTGATTTTTGTCGATATCAATTTTGACTACGGTAGCGCGATCGCTATATTCTGTAGCTAACTTGTCAATCAAGGGTGCAATTACCTTACAAGGACCACACCAAGTTGCCGTGTAGTCAGCAACTACGAGCTTATTGTCTTTGATTAGCTGTTCAAATTCACTGTGGTCAACAAAGTTTGCTTTAGTAATAGAAGTCATAGGTCTTGGTGTTTGTTAAATAAACGTGTGTGAATGGTCGAAAAAATATTAGTAAAGCTCATCCTCTTGGTGAGTCATAATTTTGCAGTCGGAAGTAGGATAGGCGACACAAGTTAAGACAAATCCCTGTTCTAACTGATCGTCATCTAAAAATGCTTGTTCAGACTGATCTACTGTTCCAGAGAGGATTTTCCCCCCACAGCTAGAACAAGAACCCGAACGACAGGATATGGGTAGATCTATATCGTTTTCTTCGGCTGCATCAAAGATATACTGGTCGTCTGCAACCTCAATCGTTTGATTGATGCCTTCGGCTTCGTTAACTAGCGTGACTTGATAAGTTGCCATAGTTGTTTGCGATGGTTATTTTGAGAATTTAAACTTTTATTGATAGACTGACGAATAGCAGGATTGCTTATTGGTAATAATCATGAGTACAGAAAATCTGGAAACCCACAATCATATTTGGCAAAGATTAGAGTCTGGAAGGCAGAGCAAGGCTGCTGATGGCGGTTATGCTGGCTACGGTTCCCCTGCATTTGGTCAAAAAGCCATTAATGGCGAGTTAGTTGCCGATCCTCAAGAACAAGAAGTTATTGAGTTGATTCGTCGTCATCACAAATCTGGTAAATCACTTCAGCAGATTGCCAATTGGCTTAACGAAAATGGCTATAAAACCAAACGAGGTCAACAATGGCGCAGAATTTCGATTAAGCGAGTGTTAGATCGCCTGTACGGCAAGAGCAAAAAGGTTTCTGGCATTCCTTATTCGACTCAAAACAGATAGTCACCACTTGAGCTTAAAAAACAGATTTAATTAGCTTCTGGGCTGTTTGTCTGTTACATCCCCAATCATAAACCTAAAGTGGCACAAAAACCATGTTTGGCAATTAATACAGTGCTCAATCTGTAACATCCGTCAGAATATCAAGAATTAGCAAACAGCAAGAATACATACTGGCATTTGGTTTGAGCTGCTGTGTGACGGTTGGTGAGCGACTAGAAATAGCTTAATGAAACGCAAACCAAGTTCAAGTTACTTATTGTTTAGCCTGTATTTTGCAATAAAACGATCGCTATTATGGAATCTCAAGAGCGGCTTTTCTCTTCACCAAATATAGAATCAGCAATCGAGCGATCGCCTTTGATTATTGCCGGCGACCTTTTATTAATTGATGCGATCACTTTGATGGGACAGGTAAAAAATGCGAAGTGTGCGATCGCGAGGGATGGAAATTCAGGCAATCGAGCAGGCAGTACAAAACGTTTCAGCTATGCTTTAATTGTCGAAGCAGAACAGTTACAGGGAATTTTGACAGAAAGAGATATTGTCAAACTAACTGCTCAAAAATTAGATTTTGATTTGGTCAAGGTTAGGGATGTAATGACGAGATCTGTCGTTACTTTGGCAAAGAGCAATCTCAAAGATATTTTTGCAGCCTTATTTTTATTTCGTCGTTATCGTATCCGCCATTTGCCAATAGTTGATGAGGCGGACAGACTATTGGGAATAATTACCCCTGCCAGTATTCGCCTGGCAATGCGACCAGAAAATCTGCTGAAGATGAGACGAGTAGCAGATGTAATGAGTAAAGATATTATTCATGCACCAACGACGAGCACCGTTTTGGAAATAGCTCAGCTAATGGCAGATCGTCGAGTTAGCTGTATTGTCATTACCGAAGCTGACCAAGAAGAAAATATTTTGATTCCTGTGGGCATTATTACCGAGCGAGATATTCTCCAGTTCCAGTCATTACAGGCGAGACTAGATAGCCTAACGGCAGAAGAAGCGATGAGCACCCCCCTTTGTCTAATGAGTCCTGAAGATTCATTATTGGCAGCTAATCAAGAAATGCAGCGTCGTCATGTACGTCGTTTAGTCGTGTCTTGGAATTGGGGTCGAGGACTAGGCATCATAACTCAAACTAGTATGCTGCGTATTTTCGATCCGATGGAAATGTATGGCGTAATTGAAACGTTGCAGGGTACTGTTCAGAAGTTGGAAGCAGAAAAATCCGAGCTTTTAAAGCTTGTCAATCGCCTGCATAGTTAATTTTGTTGTCATTTTAATTGATTTTCGTACTACGATTAACCATCGCTTTTTGATAGTCAGCGCAGTTAATAAATCGCGATCTCAATAGTTTATGTTTGAGAAGAAAGCATCCTTTTTTGAGTAACTGCGTCCGTTGTCGAGGTTGGCTGTAGAAAACAATTGTTTGCTCGAATTACAACAATCTCAAAAATCTCAACCACAGACGATCACGATAGCTGAAGATTGCCAAACTAAATCTACGTAAAATAGCCATAAAACTACCGCTTTGAGTAATTATCAATAGATTTTTTTTTGCCTAAAAATATAAATGTGCTAGAAAACCTGAAAGAGATAGAATGAAGAATATTGACTTTATTAAGTCATAAGTTAAAGCAAACTAAATGCAATTTATTTAATAAAAGAACATATGTACCATGAATTATCAGGGGCAGCTTTTTGCTTATCAAGATGTAGAAAAAGCGATCGATAAGGAGCCTTTAGTTATTAATCCCGATATGCTTTTGTTAGATGCAATTGCATTAATAGGAGAAGTCAAAAAAAATATTAACGAACCGATTATCAATCAGGATACGCCGTCATTTTTGAGCAAGGAGCGCCACTACGATTATGCTTTAGTCATTGAGGAAGGCGAGCTACAGGGTATTTTAACCGAAAGAGATATTGTTAAATTAACTGCCGATCAACTTACTTTTTCCTCCGTATATGTTGGAGATGTAATGACAGAAACTCTTGTCACTCTCGCCATTGATAAACTCAATGATATTTTCAGCATTTTGTTTTTATTTCGTCGTTATCATATCCGCCATTTACCAATATTAGATCGAGAAAACAAGCTGTTAGGTGTAATTACTCCTAGCAGTATTCGTAATATAATCAGACCAGAATACTTGCTTAAAATGAGGCGTATAAACGATGTAATGACCAGAAAAGTGTTTCATGCACCGAAGGTCAATACAGTTTTAGATGTAGCCAAGTTAATGACATCCCGACAGGTTAGCTGTATCGTCATTACTAAAACAGAAGATCGAGACAATCTCTTAATCTCAGTTCCTATCGGCATTATTACAGAGCGGGATATTCTCCAATATCAATCCTTGCAGCTCGATTTAAGCTCTTTGCCAGCCGAAGAAGTAATGAGTACTCCTCTTTTCCTTATGAACGCAGAAGATTCACTATTAGAAGCCTGCCTAGAAATGGAGCGACGTCATACGCGCAGATTGGTAGTGTCTTCTAGCGGAGATCGTGGATTTGGTATAATTACTCAAACTAGCATACTGCGTATTTTCGATCCCATAGAAATGTATCGAACTATCGGCGCTTTAAAAGATACGCTAAAAAATCTAGAGAGAGAGAAAGCAGAGCTTATGGCAAGGCTCAATTTGCAACGTGGTTAAAGATGTTGTAGCTGATCGCCGATTCAAAATGTGTATAGTAATTTCAAATGAAAATTGTAGCTGTAGATTTTGAATAAGCTCTTTATAAGTCCCCAGTACTGCGCAAGCACAGCACTCCGTGCAGCACGCCCTCCGAACAAATAACTTAAAGAATATAAAGACTAATTAAAACTACTATATGTTTAATCTTGGTAATACAGGTAGATGAAGCGGAGAGATTCGATCAGATTGTTGGCAATGGTAGCAATTACCTGCTGTTATTGGAAAACAGAGAAAGCCAAAGCTACTAGCTGGAGTTATCAAGGAGAAACAGGAACTGATTTTTGGGGCGAATTAGACCCAGAGTTTATGACCTGTAGCGTTGGCAATGCTCAATCGCCAGTCAATATTGAGGGTTCGGGCTTTTCTTTAGATGTTGGCAGCATCGACTTTAACTATCAAGATACCCCCCTGGCAATTGTCAATAACAATCGCACCATTCGAGTCGATTATCAGCCTGGTAGCAGTCTCTCTTTAGATGGTAAAGAATATGAGCTATTGCAGTTTCATTTTCATCAGCCCAGCGAACATTTAATATCTGGCAAAGCTGCGGATATGGAAGCTCACTTTGTCCATCAAAATAAGATGACAGGAGATTTAGTAGTCTTAGCTTTATTTATGTCCGAAGGCAAAACTAACCAAGCTTTAGAGTCCATTTGGCAAGAGATTCCGACCGCCGATAGTCAAGTGTCGCAGGTTGCAGATCTAACTATTAATGCTCTCCAGCTACTACCAGAAGACAGTAAACGTTTCTATCGCTATCAAGGATCTTTAACTACGCCACCCTGTTCAGAAATTGTCACCTGGCTCGTCCTAAAACAGCCCGTAGAAATATCGCGATCGCAGATAGCCAGCTTCTTAGACATAATTGGCGTCAATGCTAGACCTGTCCAAGCTTTGAACCAGCGAACTTTATCAGAATCTCCATAAAGTACTTTGCCCTAGATATCAGCTTTCAATACAGACTTTTGATACAGAGTATTTTGGCGTTGCTGGATCTAGGGATGATTTTATAATTTTCACTACCAAATAGATGAACTAAAAAGCTTAGAGCGGGAAAGCGAAGCTTTCAGTGCCTGCAAAGCAGGTTAGGCGCACAAGCGCCCCGCTACGAACAGATTACTTTGCGGTTTCACGTTGTCCCCTTGTGGGATACTTTAAATCAGCAACGCCAGTATTTTTATAGGCTGGGTGGATCAAGACTCTAGAAAACTTATTATGTGGTTTTAGCCAATCAGCTAAAATTAATGATCAGATCGATAGTTATAGATACGTCAAACTAATGGTTGCTTCTCAGACAGAATCACTTTCGCTAACCGAACTTGCTCAACAAACTCGCGCAGCAGCTTTAAAACTGGCGGTTTTATCTACAGAAGATCGGAACTCCGCCCTACAAGCGATCGCTAAAGCATTAGAATTAGCAACTCCTGAGATCATCGCTGCCAACGAAGCGGATCTTCAGACAGCAGAGTCTAACAATATTGCTCCTGCTCTATATTCCCGATTGAAGCTTGGCAAGTCTAAATTACAAAGTGCGATCGCGGGAGTCAAAGATGTAGCTAAACTAGAAGACCCGATTGGCGTGAGTCAGATTCAGCGACAATTGGACGATGGTTTGATTTTGCAGCGAGTAACCTGTCCATTGGGAGTACTGGGCATTATTTTTGAGGCTCGTCCAGAAGCCTTGATTCAAATTACTAGTTTGGCGATTAAGTCGGGCAATGGCGTAATCCTTAAAGGTGGCAGGGAAGCGATTAATTCTTGTCGAGTACTGACTAAAGTTATTGCTCAAGCTCTAGAAAATACCCAGGTTGATGCGGGTGCAGTGCAGCTATTGACTACTAGAGAAGAAATCAAAGAATTATTAGGGTTAGATAAATACGTAAACCTAATTATTCCTAGAGGCTCTAATTCTTTTGTCCGCTATGTTCAAGATCATACTCGCATACCCGTATTAGGACATGCAGACGGTATTTGTCATCTTTACTTAGACAAAGCAGCAGATTTAGATAAAGCGATCGCCATTACATTTGATGCCAAGACTCACTATCCCTCTGCCTGTAATGCGATCGAAACCTTATTAGTTCATCAAGACATTGCCGAACAGTTTCTACCACAAATAGCAGATAAGCTTACCGCAGCAGGTGTCGAGTTGCGAGGAGATGAAGCCAGTAGAAATATTATTGCAGCTAAACCTGCCCAAGAGCATGATTGGCAGACAGAATATAGTGACTTAATTCTCTCAGTAAAAATAGTTGATTCTGTCGAGAGTGCGATCGCTCATATTAATCAATACGGTTCAAAACATACTGATGCGATCGTGACAGAAGATAATCAGACCGCAGAAATGTTTCAAAATCGTGTAGATGCTGCGGGAGTCTACCATAACTGCTCGACTCGCTTTGCCGATGGTTTCCGCTATGGTTTTGGTGCAGAAGTAGGAATTAGCACTCAGCAAATGCCTCCTCGTGGTCCTGTCGGTTTAGAAGGCTTAGTTACCTACAAATATAAGGTAACGGGTAACGGTCATATTGCTGCTACCTACACAGGAGAAAATGCTAAGCCTTTTACTCACAAAGATATAGAATAAATATTGCCTCACACAATATTTGACACTATGAATATTCTACGTATAAACGTTTCTGAGATTCTTCCAAGCTAACATCTTCCACATGAGTAGCGAGGGTCCAATTATGACCAAATGGATCGTCTATTTTTGCAATGCGATCGCCCCAAAACATATTTTGCGGAGCTTGTTGTTCTGTTGCGCCTGCTGCTAAAGCTTTTTCTGTAAGACTGTCTACATCTTCTACATAAAGAAAAATACTTATTGGCGATCCTCCCAAATCTTGTGGCGCTTTAAACCCCCATTCAGGATTAGCGTTACTGAGCATAATTATAGAATTGCCAATTTTCACCTCTGCATGTCCAATTTTGCCATCGGGCATCATTAGACGCATATTTTCCGTCGCATCAAAAGCTTGAACATAAAATGCGATCGCTTTTTCGGCACTAGGTACAATCAAATATGGTGTGACTGAATGATATCCGTCGGGTATTTGCTTAACTGGTATCATTATTATTCTTGAGTAGGACAAAACTAAAGTTGAATCTTATTTAACCGAGACTCAGGACATACATGAGAAGATATGAGATT
>JBCBEA010000116.1:0-9270 GCA_038529195.1 Cyanobacteria bacterium J06600_6 | reverse complement strand
ATATTTTGGTACTTAATGTCCGTACGCTATTGCACCTTATTAATTAACCTCGGCGAGAACCTAGCAGACGTATAAATTCGTTTTGCACCAGATGATAACATTCACAGGCAGTTCCTTCTAATCCTTCCTGATCGAGAATCGTAATTCGACCACGGCTGTAGCGAATTATCCCTGCCTGTTGAAGAATGCCTGCTGCTACCGTTACTCCAGAACGTCTAGTTCCCAACATATTGGCAATAAATTCTTGGGTTAAGGGTAGCTCATCTTGTAAAATGCAGTCTTGAACTGAGAGTAGCCAACGAGCTAGTCTTGCCTCTATGTTGTGTTGACGATTACAGGCTGCACTTTGGGATACTTGCGTTAGCAACGCCTGGGTATAGAGCAGCAGGAGCTGAAATAGCTTTTCTCCACGCTGAAATTCTTGCTTAACAACATCGGCTGAAATTTCTAAAGCCGTACCTGAAACTTGGACTATAGTTCGGCTGGTGGTAGAGTCGCCTCCGAGAATAGCCGGTAGTCCGATCATTCCTTCGTTACCAATTAGACCGATTTCTGTAGTCGAACCGTCCATCATAATTGACACTAAAGAAATCATCGCCCGTTGGGGAAAATAGACTGTTTGAATTGGTTCGTTTGGTTCTAATAGAATCGTGCCACTGGTCAAGTTAACGGGCTTCAAATGTTTTAGAAGACGTTGATATTGCAAGGTTGGCAAACCTTTAATATTTGATTAATAGGAGAGCTTACATAGTCATTCTTCATTCTATAAAACAGCACAGATTAGTTGAGTTGAAGCAGAGTAAATCCAGCTTTTTACCCACAGCTAGATTAATCTCTAATTGTGGGTTCTCAAGTATAGGTTTCCGCTCGGAAACAAGACCTAATTGCCTACGACTGGTCTGATTTGTTAAGGATTATACAGAACTGAAATTCCGACATCGGTTCGTTTTCGTACCCAAGTTTACAAATCTCAATATTGCGCAATAAAATTTGAACAGTATATTTAAGCTTGATTTTTATTGATCAGAAAGTCTGTTATCTTCAACAAGTCAAGAGTTTGATCGCTACTTTTGATTTTGGTGTAGCACTCACAGGCGATCGCTTCTAGTTGCGGACGGTCTGATACTATGATGCTGCCCCGACTGTATTGAATGATTTTCTGGGACTTCAAAGAAATAGCTGTTTCGGTAGAGTTGGCTCGATATACTCCCAAGATCAAAGAAATCATGTTTTGGTTTAGAGACAATGTTTTTTGAGCAGCAGCACCCTGAGCAAGTAAAAGAAATCCCGCCAGTCTTTGCTTGATGGTGATTATTATTCAAGGCTAAAATAACGCCATGTATTACAAGAGCGATTACATTAGAGGCTGTATAGTTATTTTTCGAGACGTGTAATCCTATCCTACTTGAGATGGTTTCTACTATTGGTAGATTACAAAACGTGCTGAGTTTTTATATCTGAAGAGAGGACAAATTATTTTTTAAGATGATGCTGTTTCTGCTGCCTGAGCAATAAGACCAGTTAACCTGCACACACACAAAATTACGGGCTTAAGTTTTGTGTAAACAAATCTTGATATTGCGATCACAAATTCCCAAACTTGTCTAAGTTTAAAGCAAGTAAACCCAGCTGAAAACTTGAGAGAAGCTATGATTTCGGTGATTTATTCCCCAGAATTCTTAGAACATGATACGGGTTATGGACACCCAGAAAAGGCAAAACGTCTAACGGCGATCGCTGATGCTTTAAAATCGGTATCGTGGCATAAACAAGTTACCTGGAGATTGCCAACTGCGGTTGAATCAGATAGAGCTCTAGACTATATTCAGCAGGTTCATACCCTCGAACATATTGAACGTATTAAACAGGTTGCAGCAGCAGGGGGAGGTCATTTAGATGGGGATACGCCGATCTCGGCACGGAGTTTCGATGTTGCCGTCTTAGCGGTGAGCGCCTGGTTAGATGGAATAGATTGTGTCCTGCAACAGCAGCCTAGCTTTGTGATGGCACGCCCCCCAGGACATCATGCAACCCAGGATCGAGCAATGGGTTTTTGTCTTTTTTCCAATGCTGCGATCGCTGCTCACTATGCCTTGAGTAAACCTCAGATAGAGCGGGTAGGGATCTTAGATTGGGATGTCCATCATGGTAACGGCACGGAGGCGATCGTTAGCAACAACCCACAAATTGTTTACTGTTCTCTCCACCAACATCCTTGTTATCCAGGAACAGGGGTAACCAAAGGTATTCAAGGTAAATATCAGAATATTCTTAACTTACCCCTCGATGCAGGCAGCACGATCGCAAATTATCAACAGCTATTTGAAACAGAAATATTACCTTTTTTCCAGCAAAATCCCGTAGATCTACTAATTGTCAGTGCCGGCTATGACGCAAATGCTGACGATCCACTAGCAGGTATATCTTTACAGCCAGCAGATTACCAGATATTAAGCAAATACATCTTAAATATTACCAAGTATCCTCTATTTGGTTTAGAAGGTGGCTATCATTTAGCTGCATTAGCTGATTCGGTAGTTGCCACTTTAAGTACTTGTCTGTAATAGTTGTTGATTATCTGAGCGTTTTATTGAAACTATTCTCCTAGTCTAAATCTAAATATTTATCACTTCTGTACTTCTGTTAACTCAACAGTAGAATTGCTATTAATAATATGAATATCGCCACTTCTGAAGCATCTTTGTACCAGTTAACTCAGGACTTAGATGAACCTCTTATTTCTCTGTCAGTGGGAGCAGAAACGCTTAAATCTTATGTCAGTAGTATTATTGATTTATTAATCGAACAGCAGCTCAGAGCCAGAGTCTGGGTAAAATTACCCCAAACTAAAAGCTGGGCAAATCAGATCCAGCGATTACTGCAGGAGGGAAATGCTGAGACTATCTATCTTTGTAGTAGTCAACGGGGTCAAATTAATTCTGCTTTACACAAAAGCTCAGAAAAAACTAATATTGTCAATCTTAAATTTAATCAAACGCCCATTTTACAAAGAGAATGTTGTCTGATAGTTTCTGCACCAGATTTTTGTTCTTTAGTATTAGCTCAGTGGCAAAAAGGTCGTATTGAAGTTGATGCCTCTGGAAAGAGATTGCAGCAACCATATTTAGAAATGGTTTCTAGTTTTTCTGCATCAGAAATTGCTTCTATTTTATTAGGAATGCAGCAAAATATTTTGGCTCATAGCGAAAAAATAGCAGAAATACTGGCATTTGATCCACCTCAATCCGTAAGAGCAGACTTACTCAATAACTTAGTTTTACAGCAGTTAAACAGACAAGAAAAAGTACAGGGGCATCTAAATATATTTCGTGCTAAAGGTAATAATCAGAGTGAATCTAATCCTGCTATCTTAGGCTTACAAGAAGGCTTTCTGAATGATTTAGTTCGTGAACTGCGATCGCCTATTACCCACATGAAAACTGCTCTTAGCCTCCTAGAGTCAAAACAAATCAAAGGGGAACAGCGTCAACGATATCTAAAGATGGTCAGCAATCAGTGCGATCGCCAAAATTCTCTAGTGAGTGGTTTGCTGGGTTTATTGCAGCTAGAGACCCCAGTTGAGACAGAATATCTACGGCTAGAAGATTTAGTGCCAGGAATAGTCAGTACCTATCAGCCCTTAGCAGAAGAAAAAGAAATCCAGCTAGGCTATACAATTCCTGCCAATTTACCGCCAATCTCCTGTCCGAAACCTTGGTTTAGGCAAATTATTATTAATCTGCTCAATAACAGCCTACAGTTTACCCCTCCCCAAGGAAGGGTGTTTGTCCAGGCATCGCTAAAAAAAGAAAGCCAGCAGGTAGAAATAACTGTTAACGATACAGGCATAGGAATTGCCGATAAAGAAATTACTCGAATTTTTGATGGCTTTTATCGCACTGCCCCCACCGATCGATCGCCAGCAGGAGCAGGTTTAGGATTAACTCTAGTGAAGCAGTCAATTCAACGTAGTGGCGGGAGAATAAGCGTTACGAGCAAGGTGGGTAAGGGGACAACATTTAAAATATTAATGCCTGCGGTACCTCCAGAACTTGTCTAGTCGATTATTCTGTATTTGGCGATCGGCTATTTTCTAGACTAATAACGGGTCGAGCTTACCCTGCTTTTCTAGCTCCTGAATTGCGTCATTGCCCCCAATATGGGAGTCGTTGATGAATATTTGAGGTACAGAACGCTTGCCATCTGTTCCTCTTTGAACCATTGCCTCTCTAGCGGATTCATCGTCATCAATTACATACTCTGTATACTCAATATCTTTGCTCTCTAAAAGCTGTTTGGCTCTCATACAGTAAGGACAGTAAGACCAGGTATAAATTTCTACTTTTGCCATAATTATCTTGTTTCTGCTTCCACAGTACTAACAATAGAATCATCCTAGGCGATAAAAATATTTAAAACCGATCTAAATCAGCTTGTAATTAGCGCCATCATTTGCTCAGTTGTTTCCTGAAGTCTGGCAACTCCACCATCGGCACGGGCAACAAGAAGATCCCCTTCCATTAAGGAAAAAATTAATTTTGCCACGGCATCGGGACTCCCTTTAAAGGAAAATTCTCCCGTTTTTAGTCCTTCCTGTAAGATTTGCGTTAAATACTTTTCATTGTCTTGATAAAACTTAATAACTCTGGCGACAATTGGCTCGCTTAAGGTTTTCAGCTCGGCGCTCAGAATTCCGCAGAGGCAGGCTTTGTTGCGATCGCCAGTATTTAAGGTTTTTGCAAATAAGCCACAGTAGGAATTTAACTTACCTAGGGGTGGTTTCTTTGAAACTACAATTTGCTCAACCAAAGTAAAAAACTGCTGACTATAGCGGTCTAAAAGCTCTTTGATTAAATCTTCCTTAGTCGGAAAATAGTAATGAATGCTGGCTTTCCGAATCCCGATCGCTTTACTAATATCAGCATAACTCGTGGAATTGACTCCGTTTCTCTGAATCGAGTCTTGAGCTATATCTAAAATTTGCGATCGCGTATTGGTTGATTCCGTCATCATTAATCTATTAGTCCCTATCCTTAGCTTAACGATTAGTTGCTTCCGAGGGAATAGAAATAAAGGGTAAATGCCCTATTTTCAGCCAAATCTTTGCCCCGAAGTCCCCTGCTTTTGCATTTATTTTGCTGTTGATCGGAACTCTTAACCAGGAGTTAGCTATTAGCTCATCCTCGCCCTCAAATAAACTACCCGACAAAACTAGCAATTCTGCACCCCCTGGGGCAATAATGTTCACCTCTGTATTTGGTTCCCATGTTTCTAGGCGAACTTCTTCCCGCTGATCTTGAAAGAGTGATGTTACCAGAACTCCTGGGCGTTGAAAATCGGCAACAGCAGTCATGTCTTCAGCATTAAGTCTGACACTTTGACGATCTTTGAGATCGAACTGCCACAGCTTGACAAAAATAATACAGCCCAGATCAGATCCTGGAGTATGACTAGATTGAGGTGGATTGCGAATATATGAGCCTGCGGAATAGTCTCCATGCTCATCTTGGAACACACCGTCTAAAACCAGAAATTCTTCTCCTCCACTATGCACATGGCGGGAAAACTTACTTTTTGGGGCATAACGGACGATGGTTGTTGCTCTTGCTACCTCCTCGCCAATACGATCGAGCATTCGACGCTCAACTCCTGCTATTGGTGAAGCCTGCCATTCAAGGCGATCGCTATGGACCACAACTCTTTGGCTAAAATCACTGTTTAATTTCATGCTTGTGTCCTTTTATCTCTTGTCTTCTATTTAGATCCCGCCACACTTGGACGTTGAGCAATCTTTTTCCGCCAGGCTGCCAAATTCTCGCACTCCGTAGGAATCTCAATCTTGGCAAAATCAGCAAAAGCTAATCCCATATATGCCGTGATGTCTGCTACCGAAAAGTTTTGTCCGGCAATAAAATCCTGTTTGCCTAAGATTCCATCAAAATAACGCATTCCTGCCACTGCTCTTTCTTTTTGCTTTTCGCCCCATTCTTTGTTCTGATAGGTTTCTAACTGTTTGCCCAAACCTGGAGTTGCATTGTGAAAATATAGTCCTACCGCATCAAGCAAGTTTTGTTCCGCCCTTCTTTGCATCATGTGAATTACAGCTCTTTCTTTCGGAGTCGTACCCGTCAAAGAAATACCAGGAAAACTCTGATCGATATATTCCGTAATCGCACTGCATTCAGCGATCGCCGTACCGTCATCTAGTTCTAAAACAGGTACGGCTGCACTAGGATTTTTAGCCCGAAAAGCTGGCTGGCGGTGTTCGCCATTCATCACATTCACCTCCACAAATTCCACCTGATCGAGCGCCTGTTTCTCTGCCAAAGCAATACGAATCCGTACAGGATTAATAAAACCTGTTGCTTCATATACTTTCATTTGGTTATCTCCTACTTACTTTTAACTATCTACTAGTAGGTAAAATTTAGCGTAGTATTGATTAGCTTGTCAAGAAAGCCAGCTTAGACAAAATATTAGGAGTGATAACTTACAATTGTGATTTAAAGCCGA
The DNA here is from genome assembly GCA_038529195.1 of Cyanobacteria bacterium J06600_6. Taxonomy (GTDB): domain Bacteria; phylum Cyanobacteriota; class Cyanobacteriia; order Cyanobacteriales; family Xenococcaceae; genus Waterburya. Next base: position 2,757 of record JBCBEA010000116.1, on the reverse strand, counting down.
CGAGCAAAAGCTACAGCCGAGAAACTATCATGCCCAAACTCCTAGTCGTAACGACAGTCCCTATTACTATTCGGAGCTTTTTGCTTCCCTTGATCAAGCACTTTCAAGCTCAGGGGTGGCAGGTAGACGGCATGGCACAAGGAATTTCTGAAGATGCCGATTGTGTACGGGAATGCGATCGCACTTATGATATTCAGTGGTCGCGTAATGTCTTTGACCCCAGAAATCTACTGGCGGGAATATCTAGAGTTAGGGAAGTCTTTGCAGCCGGCAATTACGATTTAGTTCATGTTCATACGCCGATTGCAGCTTTTGTCACTCGCTATGCTTTGAAAGATAATCAGCAGGTAAAGGTAATCTATACAGCTCATGGCTTTCACTTTTACAAGGGGGGTAGTGCAGTTAAAAATACAATCTTTTTTAACCTTGAAAAGCTGGCGGGAAACTGGACAGACTATCTAATCGTTATCAATAAAGAAGATGAGGCTGCTGCTAAAAATAATAGCTTTCTACCAAGCGATCGCATTTACTATACCCGAGGAATTGGGGTAGATACCGATTACTATGCTTCTGGGAAAGTCGATCCAGAAAATATCACTCAAGTACGCGCATCATTGCAACTATCCGACAGTGACACTCTTTTACTTTCCATTGCCGAGTTTACCCCTCGTAAGCGTCATCCAGACTTGCTCAACGCTCTGGCGAAAGCTGCTAATGCGAATATTCATTTAGCTTTAGCAGGGGAAGGAAAAACCAAATCGGCGATGGAAGAATTAGCGCAGCAGTTAAACATAAGCAAACAGGTACATTTTCTGGGTTATCGTAACGATATACCGACTCTAATCCAAGCAGCAGATGCCGTACTGCTAGTTTCTCAACAAGAAGGCTTACCCCGCAGCATCATGGAAGCCATGTGTCTAAATACTCCCGTCATCGGTTCCAATATTCGTGGAACCCAAGATTTATTAGAAGATGACTGTGGTTTATTGATTGAATTAGGCAATACCGATGCTCTAGCTGAGGCAATGATCCAGGTCGTTGAAGATCCCAAAAGCTTGGCAACTATGGCAGAGAAAGCCAAAGTAAAAATGGAAGATTACGACCTTGAGCAAATCATTCAGCAGTATACAGATATTTATTCATTAGCCTTAAAAACATAGTGAGAATATTTTCCACGCGGGAAATTATGGGTCAAGATCCTGTTATTTTTACCGTCCTAGGCGATCGCAAATCCTCAATCAAAATAAGATCTGGAATTTCAGGGCGATCGCTTCAGGGAGATTACTCCAAGCCTATTTAACCTTAGTAGCTTTATTCGCGCCTCTTTCAAGTTCGCGCATTTTCTTACCGCGCCAAATCAACTTGACGGGTGTACCTGTAAACCCTAGCTGATCGCGAAACTGGCGATCAATATAGCGACGATAGTTATCATTAAAGCGTTTTGGTTCGTTGACAAATAAGGCAATTGTTGGGGGTTGAGAACTTACTTGAGTACCATAATAAATTCTGCCCTGCTTACCCTGACGGCTGGTTGGAGGAGAATGCCAGCTTACAGCTTCTTCCAAAACTTCATTAATTACAGAGGTGGTTACGCGACGACGATGAGATTCCGCAGCAGAATCAACCAGGTCGAGGATCTTATTGACTCGTTGTCCAGTCATAGCGCTAACAAAAATTGTCTGCGCCCATTCCATAAAGTAAAGACGAGCTAGAATTTCCTTGCGGTATTGATTAATTGTGCTGTTATCTTTGTCTTCGACAGCATCCCATTTATTAATTACCAGGATAACTGCCCTTCCTTCATCAATTATACGCCCGGCTAACTTTAGATCCTGTTCGGTTACACCATCTAAAACATCAATCACAAATAGCACCACGTCAGAACGACGAATAGCCTTAAACGCACGGTTAATGCTGAAAAATTCGGCGCCATAGTTAACGTTCTTTTTGCGCCGAATGCCTGCGGTATCGATCAAACGATAGGTTTGCTCGCCTCTTTGAACAACCATGTCGATCGCATCGCGAGTTGTACCCGAAACAGGACTAACAATTGACCGCTGTTCTCCTGTTAGAGCATTCAGCAAGCTGGATTTTCCAACGTTAGGGCGACCAATAATTGCCACCTTGATTTCGTTATCTTCTTTTAATTCGTCTACAGGTGGTAAATGGGTGACTACTTCATCTAATAATTCCCCTGTACCGCTGCCGTGAATTGCCGAGATTGGATAGGGTTCACCTAACCCTAGTTCCCAAAATTCTGCTGCTTGGGCTAAACCCTGTTCTATAGACTCGCACTTGTTTACGGCTAACAATACGGGTACAGATTGACGGCGTAACCATTCCGCAATTTCGCGATCACCTTCTGTTAGACCAAACTGACCATCAACGACAAAAATTGCGACGGAAGCTTCAACTAGTGCAGCCATCGCCTGCTGACGAATCATGGGCAAAAACTCAGTATCATCATCAAAAACGAGTCCACCCGTATCGACAATTTGAAAATCGCGATCGCGCCAAAACGAAGGGCGATAAGTGCGATCGCGGGTAATTCCTGGTTCATCATGGACAATCGCCTGCTGATCGCCAGCCAAACGATTGACAAAGGTAGATTTCCCAACGTTGGGTCTACCAATAACAGCCACTATGGGTAATTTCATATTCTGTTGAGACGCTACACATCACGCCTATAAATTTGATTGCAGATTATTTCAATAATGAAGCGATTATTTGGCTTTTATAGAAATAATTTCTATAAAA
>JBCBEA010000115.1:0-9334 GCA_038529195.1 Cyanobacteria bacterium J06600_6 | reverse complement strand
TTCCGCCGTTGGCTAGAACCTTTAGTAATTGGCTTATCTTTACCCCTGTCCATAGTTGGGGCGATGTTAGCTTTACTTATAACTCAAAGCGACTTTGGCATGATTTCGCTGATCGGCTTAATCTTCTTACTAGGATTACTCGACAAAAACGCCATTCTGCTACTAGACTACGCCAATCAACTGCGTGACTCTGGTATGAAACGCACTGAAGCGATTCTCAATACGGGAGTAGTCAGATTGCGTCCGATTGTCATGACTACCTTTTCAACTATTTTGGGCATGTTACCAATTGCTCTAGGCTACGGTACGGGTGCAGAATTACGTCAGCCGATGGCGGTAGGAATTATCGGCGGTTTAATCACCTCTTCTTTACTGAGTTTAATTGTTGTCCCTGTGCTTTATACGCTGTTGGAAGATCGAGGTTTGAAATAATAGGGTTTTACATTACCTGCTGTTTATAGAGCTACTAAAAAAGAGCGATCGCAATATGAGTCAGGATAGTAACATGAAATATGAATAGGATTTCGGCAAGAGTAATCTTTGCAGACAGCTAAACTAAATGATCGAGGATTACCTGAAACACTTCTTTTGCCTCAATTTTCTCTTTACCTAATACATCCTGCTGCTGAGTAATTAATAAAGGCGATCGCTCTACAGAATCGGTAAGATGTCCGTGTGAACCCTTTACCAAACTGGCATAGAGGGGAATTACGTCCATTAGATAGCGGAAACCGAGTTTCTTTTTGAGTAAAGTTAATCCTACCTTGGCTTTGGGTAGGCTTATATTTGGATCGAGAAATAGTTCAACAGGATCGTAGCCAGGCTTGCGGTGAATATCGACGGTGCGGGCAAAATCTGGTGCTACCTTGTCATCCAGCCAATAATAATAGGTAAACCAGGCGTTTGATTTAGCGATCGCAATTAATTCTCCAGAGCGATCGTGATTAAGGTGATACTGTTCTTTTCCTGCACTATCTAAAACTAAGTCGATGCCTGGGGTGTTGGCGAGAATGTTCTGTACTTGGGACACACAGCTAGGATCGTTAACGTAGACATGAGCAATTTGATGATCGGCGACGGCGAAAGCTTTACTCGCCCCAGGAATGAGAATTTCTTTGCCTAGTTCTTCTCTGACGGTAATTAAACCCTGTTCTCGAAAAATGCGGTTGAGATGGATGGGCTGATTTACTTCCGTAATGCCATATTCCGATAGAACAATTACTTTACCGTCTCTGGCTTCATAGAATTCAATCAAATCTTGGCAGACGCGATCAATTTCTTGTAAATCTTGCGCAATGCGATCGGGATTTGTGCCAACTTTTTGCAGACAGTAATCTAGGTGAGGTAAATAAACTAAAGTCAGAGTAGGATTATGTCTTAACTCTACTTTTTTCGCTGCATCGGCAATCCACTGGGTGGCTTTAATAGAGGTATTGGGACCCCAGAAATTGAATAAGGGAAATTTGCCTAATTCCTCTGTCAGCCAAGGACGTAAACCCATCGGTTCGGTATAAATATCGGGCAGCTTACGACCATCAGCAGGATACATTGGACGAGGTGTTACGGCATAGTCTACGGTGGAATACATGTTGTACCAGCCAAATAGATTAGCGCAGGTAAAGTCAGGATCGAGCATCTTTGCCTTGTCCCAAATTTTAGGCATTTGCACGAGTTTATTTGACTGTCGCCACAGCTTTACTTCGCACTCATCGCGGAAATACCAACCGTTAGCGACGATGCCGTGTTGGTCTGGGTTTTCCCCTGTATAGTAGGTAGCCTGGGCAGAACAGGTAACGGCGGGAAGGACGGGTTTAATTGAGATTGTTTTTCCCTGTTTTTGCCATTTAGCTAGAAAAGGCGTATGTTCGCCAATTAATTCGGGAGTTAAGCCGACGACGTTGAGGACAATTGTTTTGTTCATTTTGATGTTTTGTGAAGAGACAAGGCATGCCTTGTCTTTACGGTTATGGTTTATCGATCGCCGATAATATCCATTGATATTCCCGTTCAATGGATGTGGCAAGATCTAATTTCATTTCAGGCGGTAACACCTCCCAGGTGTAGGTTTCAATTTCCAGATGATGTCCGATCGCTTGATTTGGTAACATCTGTAATAGTTGAGATATGTGGTCTTGAGTCGATTTAAACAATTGATAATCGGATAGAAAGATCGGGACATGAAAATGAGTACGCCATTCTGTCGCTTCTGTAGTCATAAAATGTTGCAAAGCGTTGCCTAAATCGTCGTAGTGTTTAAGCTTTCCTTCGCCATGATTAGCAATTACTTGATGGAGATAGGTAGACTCTGCAAAGGGAGTTAATTTATCTAAAATTACCTGACGTTGGCTTAATTCCCTGGGAATATCGATTTTTATTGCCGAACTAAGCTGAACCTTGCCAATCTTAACCCCCGCATCCTCAAAAGAGCGAATAATATTCTCTGGCTGTTCGTATTCCACGGCAAAATGACAAGTATCATAGCAAACGCGAATATATTCTCTAATCCAAGTTTCAGCTAGCGATCGCTCTATCTTTTGTTCTTTCTGCAACCATTTACTAGCTACAGGTATTAAATAATTTTGGAAGTAATCAATAATTTCCTGGGTGTTCTCTAACATCCCGTCGGGTTCGGGTTCAAGGTCAATATGAATTAGCTTTCCCGTATTCTCTTTGATTTCTGCAAGTTTAGCGATCGCTCTAGCTAAATTAAGACTGCCTTCAGTTAAGACTCTTTCTTTCTCTTCTGTATCGCGCCACCAGGGTTTATAAGATATGGGTAGGGTAGATATACCGCCGTCCAGATTATCAGGTAATAAGACAGATAAAATATCGATTAAGCGTAATGTATAGTTCAGGCGATCGCTTTTTGTCCAGTCTGGGGCATATACTTTATCTTTAACTATCTGATGGTGAAAGCTACCAAAGGGAAAACCGTTGAGGGTAAAAACGTATAAGTCTTCACTCTTTAACCAAGCTTGGAATTCAGCTAAATTAGCTTCCTGCAATAATTCTCTAGCTGCAATATCCGCCAGTCGTAAGCCGATGCCAAAAGGTAGATCGGCAGATAATCGTGTTTTTAACTGGGGAATATACTGTTTGAGGTTGACTTCTACTTCCCCCCAGGTTTCCCCTGGATGAATATTCGTACAGTAAGTTAGATGTAAATCAGTCTGGGTTGCTAGCTTCACAGAATTTAGGGAACTTATTACTTAGTGCCAACGATCAATCTTGAATTATTAATTTAGAGCGATCGCAACTCTTGATTCTTTGTCTTTAGTGTTCCCCAAAATCAAACAAATCTAACCGTGTATAATCGGTCGTTTAAGTGCGATCTTCGATCTCCCGTAACATCAGAATTGCCTGACGGTAAACAGAAATTCTGACCTCATTTACTTCTACACCCTTACCAATCTTATCCAGCAGCATAATTGCCAGTTCTCCTCCCAAATGTTCGCGAAACTCGTTTAAACCAGCAAAAATAGTGTTTCGCAGTTCTTCATCGGCTAAATTAATTGCTAATTCGGAGGCGTATAGCTCAAATCCAAGCTGTTTAAGAGTATTGATAATTTGTTCCCAGTCGGGTTTACTCAACATCCCTATTAAATAAGAATAGGTACAGTCTAAAGCCATGCCGATCGCTACTGCTTCTCCATGACGCAAGCGATATTGGGTCATATGTTCTAGTTTGTGAGCAGCCCAGTGACCAAAATCCAAAGGACGAGAAGAACCCATTTCAAAGGGATCGCCGTAGTTAGCAATATGATCTAAATGCAGTTCACAGCAGCGATAGATAAGCTGTTCCATCGCTTCCCCATCTCGTTGGGCTAGTTTATTTGCATTCTGGCTAATAAAGTCAAAGAAATCCCGATCTTTAATCAATGCCACTTTGACTGCTTCCGCAATTCCAGAACGCCAGTCGCGATCACTCAAAGTTGTCAGAAAATCAAAGTCATTGATTACCGCAGCAGGAGGAGCAAATGTACCCAAGAAATTCTTTTTGCCAAAGGCATTTACGCCGTTTTTAACTCCCACTCCCGAATCATTTTGAGCAAGTACAGTAGTGGGAATCCGAATTAGCCTAATGCCTCGATGCGCCGTGGCAGCAGCGTAACCAACCATATCGACAACTGCTCCACCACCAATCGCTAAAACGTAGGAGTGGCGACACAAGCCAACCTGTTCGATTGCAATCTGAATTTTATTGATTAATAGCGGGTCGTTTTTTGCTGCTTCTCCACCAGGAATAATCATCGGTTGGGAAGTTAAGTTCAGCTTGTCCGAGAAATGATTAGTATAAGCTGCAATCTGATTAATCAGTTCGGGATGCTGTTTGACTACTCCTGAATCGATCGCCACCAAAATTGATTTTGCTTGACTCGTCGCTCCAACTACTTCAGATAATAAAGGGTTACCGACCGCAAATAAGCCTCTAGTAAAGTGAACTCCATAGGCGAAATTAACTTTAACTTCTTGCTGAATTGACTGGATTTTAAAGTTTTTTTTATCTTGGGCAAACATAATAAAAGCGTATTTATAATTGCGGTATATAACTAAAAATGCCCAGATTTAAGTAATAGCGAACATTTTTCCTAACCCCCTAGATAGAGGCAGTAAGGCTAGTACTAGTAAACCGTAGACCCAGCCAGCAAATCCTGCTGCGATCGCTGCATTCAAAACAATTAAAGCTAAAATTCCTGTCTTGACTGCATTTTGGATTAATTCTGGAGTAGGTTCGAGGGCAGCTTTAATAAAGGGAGGCAAAACCAAAGCGGAAAACAAACCGGCAAAGGGCAAAACAATTGATAGCTCATATTCAGGCAGCATCCCTAACCCGAAAATACCGCCGATTACAGTCATGATGAGAGCGATCGCCATAATGCCTGTAGTCTTATTGCCTCCGTGGACTTCTCCCTGAGAAATAGCCGTAATTGCAGCAATATAAACAATGGGAATTAGAGCGAGATACCAGCGATCGCTAATTCCCCCAGAAACTAGACTCACCCCTAAAAGTAAATTGCCTCCGCGACAAATGCCCATATTTAGAGGACCAAGTAACGTTTGATGTTTGCCCCACTTGTCATAAATCAAAACGCTAGCAGCGATCGCCATTGCCATAATTTCGCTTTGGGTAGAAACCATTCCCGCTGCCAAAATTCCCATCATTAATAAGGCTGTTCCCAGTGCAGCAGCATGTTCTAGAGATACCCTACTGCTAGGAATTGGACGTTCAGGACGCTCTTTAGCATCTAGTTCGGCATCACAGACATCATTAAACACAACGCCTCCGCCATATAGTCCTGTAGTGGCGATAATTAGCCAGGCAAGATTACTCAAATCAAAATTACCAAAGCCAAAATTAGCAGCGACTGATACTCCCGTAGCAGCAGCACCCAAGAGAATATCCGCCCAAGCTGTAACGATATTTGCAGGACGCATTAACTGTAAATATGCTCGCAGGGATAATGTTTTATCCGACTGAACAAGTGTAGTAGTCATTTTTTATTAAAGATATTGTTTAGTAGAGACGCAGACTTCTACATCTCCATCAGATTAAAATTATGCTCAGATTGAGGCTTAACTAATTACTACAGATTCTTCGATAGTCTGTTCTTGCTGTACCAGAGGAGATTGTCCTCGGAGTACAGAATTACCGCTGTATAGTTCTCTTTGGTCAATAGGGTCACTGCTTAACCAGTCGCTTTCTTTAATTTGTCCACTCTGCTTATAGGCTTTGAGGGCATTTTCATAGCAAACCGCTTTAATACTTTGAGTAGAAATACCTCGCATTGCCATTAATTGAGCAGTTTTGGGTACGGCTAGAGGGTCGCTCACACCCCAGTCGGCGCTACTATCAACAAAAATGCGATCGCTACCATAGGTACGAACAACTTCGACCATTCTTTCGTTACCCATTTTGGTGTTGGGATAGATCGTAAATCCTGCCCAAAAGCCACGATCCAGTACTTCTTTAGCTGTTTCTTCATTGTTGTGATCGACAACTACCTGAGATGGCTTTAAACCATGCTCAATGCAGACATCCATGCTGCGGGATGTGCCTGCTTTTTTGTCACGATGGGGTGTGTGAATCATCACGGGTAGGTCTAATTCTTTTGCTAGTTCTAGCTGGAGACGGAAGTATTTATCTTCGGCGGGGGTCATGTCGTCATAGCCAATTTCGCCAATCGCCACAACTCCCTCTTTACAGGCATATAAAGGTAAAATTTCCATTACTGCTTCCGCTAAAGCTGGGTTATTTGCCTCTTTAGAATTCAAACCAATTGTGCAATAGTGCTTAATACCGAACTGACTAGCGCGAAATCTTTCCCACCCGACTAAGGAACTGAGATAATCTTTATAGGTATCAACGCTAGTTCGAGGTTGTCCTAGCCAAAAGGCGGGTTCAATTACAGCCACAATTCCCGCAGCTGCCATTGCCTGATAGTCATCAGTCGTTCTCGCCGTCATATGAATATGAGGATCGATCAGCATCATTTTATTATTTTGCATAAGCATAAGTACTAGAAACTAAATTTAAAATCTCGAATAAAAGCGATCATTTTATTTACTCAAAGTTATTCGATCTATTAAACTTTTGCCCAATAAAAAATTACTTTCTAGCTTATGTTGGTTAAAAATACATGTAAGTGATCTCAGAAATTTTGCTTTGATTTTTTATGCGTAAAATCTCTGAAGCGTTCGCCTAAAAAAGATATTAATAACAAGTCCATTAGTTAGAAAAACCATGATATTTAAGAATATGCTTTTAACTCTCGAACAGTTTCAGGTTGAAAAGGCATGACTAAATCCCAAAGTTCATCACTAACGCTTCGATGTGCAGCTAATCTTTCACGAGCATAGTCGATTAGCATTTGTGCTAGCTGAGGATTATTGCGCTGTTCTAAACCATAAATAAGATGTAGTGAACTACCGACAAACAATGCTTTTAAAACCATTTGATTCCAGGCTAAATCATCTAGATATTCAGCAGGATAGGGGTTATCGTGAGCTACAGCATTGAATACTGAAGTCATATTTGACCTAATTCCCTCTGCTGCGCGCAGTTTGAATTTTTCAGGATAGGGAAAAAGAGGCAAAGTCTGATAAAAAGCGATCGCCTCACGAACGTTAGCAGACCCAATTATTTTATCTAGGGTAGCAAGATATTGGTCTGGATCTTCGGCAGGAAAAGATAGGAGTAACAAACTACGTGCAGCTGCATCTAAACACCAGTTTTGAGGATGCCACCCTGGAATGGGGATTAGTTCTAATTCACTGGCAGTAAGACTGAGTTTCTCTGGAGGAAAGTAGCGACAAACGGCACTATAAGAGGTAAATAATACTGTTTCTTTAGCATTAGCCGATATCAATGCTATTTTGCTTTGTAGCCAATCGAAACTATCTTTTTTAACTTTTGATTCTAGCCAACTGCTTAATAATGAAATAACTTTATTGCTTTTCTCAGTTTGAATAAGCATTAATTTCAAATATAGTGTTTTGTTTCTTGTTCAATATAACTTTGCTATTTAACAACAGCTACCGCTACTTTTACAAATAGTTTTTATTAAATATTCGCATCCATAAAAAAGAGAGGTAGAAACGACCTCTCAATCAATTTGATACTTCTGTTGGCGTTGCTAAATCAAGATATGATTTGAAGTTCCTCACGATTCAGTGAATTAATCAAAAAAGCTATTAGCTACAATCAGATTACTTTATTGTTTCACGTTGTCCCCTTGTGGGATACTTCAAATCAGCAACGCTCTTCTGTTTTATGCCTCAGTTTAATAGAGCCGTCAACCGACAGATTCTAGTAGACCTAAATTGGTACACAGCTTGTTTAATTCGAGTAAGTACTGCTGATCTAACTGATTAGCTACACCATTCCAACTAAACTTAGCTTCAACTCTGCTTCTAGCATTCTCGCCCAGCTCTGCTCGCCAGCGATCGTCAGCTAAAATTGAGTCAATTCCTTTCGCAAAGGCTATTTCATCCTGTGGGGGGACAAGTAATCCCGTTTGATAATCGGCAACGGAGAACTTTAAACCACCTACATTAGAAGCAATAACGGGAGTACGAGATGCCATGGCTTCGATTGCAACTAGACCGAAAGGTTCGTAGTGACTAGGAACAACGCAGACATCTGCAGCAGCGTAATAATATGCCAAGTCTTCATGCTTGACTCGACCAGTAAACTCCGTAATGTCAGTAATTCCTAATTCTTCGACAATATCAGTAATCCGATTCTTTTCAATACCGTCTTTTGCACCTGGAGTACTACCTCCAACGATCATTAGCTTGATATTTTCGTGACGCCGAACCTCATCTCTGGCAACAGCTCTAACTAGGGTTTCAATGCCTTTGCGCTTGTCAAAGCGACCTGCATACATGACTAGCTTCGTATCAGAGTCTACACCAATTTTTGCTCTCCCCGTTTGGCGATCAACACTACCAAAACAGTCAATATTTGTACCGCAGGGAATCACCATAATATTGCCTTTCGATGACACAAGCGATCGCATATGCTCCTGCTCTTGTGGTGATGTCGCCACGATCATGTCAGCGCTTTCTAAACATTCTTTTTCCACTCGCAGACGAGTTTTCGCAATCAGAGGAATCGTATTGATAGAGCGATATTTAACCGCACCCAGAGAATGATATGTATGCAAATGCTGGATAGATTGACGCTGCTTAATCTGCATACCAACCCAAGCAGAAAGCCAGTAATTAGTATGGACAATAGGATAAATTGTCTTCTGCTGATGTTGATAATCGAAGAAAGCTTCGACAAATTCAGGCAGATAGTTAAATATTTCTTGTCTGGCAATAAACTCTTGTGGTCCTGCCATGAGGCGAATAGTACGGCAGTTGGGATTGTGTTCGACGATTCTTGCTTGTTGTTGATTGCTACGGCGAGTGAACATATCTACTTGCCAACCTTGACGAGATAATGCTTCCCCCACTTGTCTCACATAAACGTTCTGTCCTCCTGCCTCTTCTTTCCCGATATCTACAGCAGGATCTCCATGAACAGAGATCAAAGCAACTTTTCCTCGGCTTTTAGGTAACATGATTTTAGAAATTTCTTTACTTATCTAACAGACTTAAGATTTACTTTTGTTCCTGTATTCTATTCAGACAATAAAAGTAATTCATCTTTCCTCCGTAGTAGATGCTTTTAGAGTACATCACTCTTAAGTTATAATTCCTTGGTCATAATTTTGCCGTATATTTTAATATTTTCTTAATGTCTATTGCTATTTCAAAAAAGCTGCTGTAAACAATATTTTTATCTTTTACAACTACTGAATAACTATTGCTAATTGAGCTATAAAAA
>JBCBEA010000114.1:0-9343 GCA_038529195.1 Cyanobacteria bacterium J06600_6 | reverse complement strand
TAGTGCTGATGACGATACTGTTATCGATACTCTCCATGTACCTAGTGTAATCGGCGCTACTAGCAGCAATACTGGTACTGCCAGCTACTTCAGTGGTGCGACGGGTGCTACAGCTAGTAACGATGCGAACCGAGAAGTAACTCGCTATCTATACGATGCTGGTAATGTCGTTCCTGGAGATTCTGGGACTTTCACTTTCCAACGTAAAGTTACTGACGAAAGCGATGTCGAAGACTTGACTACTCCATAGTTGATAGCTAAAAAAAACTGAGTCGATAAACTGGTAACTTTACCGTCTATCGACTCAGGGTATCTGTTTCGCGTTCACTATAGCAATTAACAGCAATATTTCGATCATGAAGCGTCTATATAAAGTACTCGGTACTGCAACTTTTGGTTTGGCGGTGATTTTACCTTTAGTCGGCAATATGTCGGCAACAGCAGAAATAGCCAATCCTGTTCAGTTAATCGCCCAGGCAGCACAACCTCAGATTATTCTCAATCTGAGCGTTGCGAAGAAAGCTATTACAGCTACAGTTCAAGGGAATGAACAGGTGGAATGGGAGCAGCTAGAAGATGGCGTGGCGGTAGCCCCTGGTGATGAGCTGCGCTATACCATTGTTGGGCAGAATACGGGAGATGCTCCTGCCAAAAATCTTGAGGTAACTCAACCTATCCCTGAATTGATGACCTATAAACTAGACTCGGCTACTAGTGAAGAAGAGGTACAAATCACCTACAGCACTGATGAAGGTGAAACCTTTGTGGCAGAACCAAAAATTGAAGTAAAACTGGATGACGGTACGGTAGAAGAGCGCCCCGCACCAGCAGAGGCATATACCCACATTCGTTGGAACTTTACCACGGTAACTCCAGAAACAGGAGCGACCGCCATGTATAACGTACAGGTTCAATAAGCTGCTTTTTTAGTCAGTATAGATTGGTTTCGCAAGTTTTTAGTAGGTGGGCTTAGTCCCACCCCTTTTCACCGCTTTCCTTGCGGTTTTTTCAGGCGGAAATATCACCGAGACGAAGCTAGTCAAATTATTAGTCCCGATTTAACTAGCTTTATTAGCAACGATTTTAGTCGAGCTTATTGAACACAATTGTGCCTAAATTTACCCTTACCCAAGCAGTTCCCAAAATCAAACCGATTTTCTTGGCAGTTGTGTTGTTGAGTAGTCTGACTCCTCTTGGCACTAGAGTAGCTGCCGAGGCAGTGATTAGCTGTGATCTGGCAATTAAAGAGCAAGAATTTTCTAATGCCGCGATCGCTGATTATCAACGGCAAAACATAACCGCTCAGGTCATATCTAACAGACAGTCGGTGAATGGAGGGGAAATCTCTCAGCAGGCGGTGCGAATCATCAATCGTGGTGTTGAAGATGAAGCGGGAAACGTCGTGGGAGTTTTAGGGGCGATCGCCAGTAATTTGGACAAAAATATGACTACAGAGCAGTCGCAGGCTGACGTTGCGGTGATTACAGCTCTTTCTCAGTGGGCGCAGCTACCAGCCAATACTTCGTCACTCAAAGTTGTGACAACCATTCAAGAGTCTCTTGCCGAGCAGTCAGAGAAAGTCGAGCAAACGCAAATGAACGACGAAAAACTGTTAACTATTCTGGCGGGACTAGACCAGTCTAATTTAACTGCTTTAGGACTATCGGCAACAGAAATCAAATCGGCGATAGAGATTAGCTCCCAAGAACAGGGCAGCTTTAGAGAGCAGATTAGTGGTGCCTATCAAGCCTTGAGCGCAAATGTTACCGACCCTGATACCAAAGCTCGATTGCTCAACTTCCAGCAGGGCATCGAAGCGGAGTTAACAAATATCCGCCAACAGCAGAATGCGCCCATCGCTCTTGGTAGTATACTCAACTTTAAATTTAGCCTCGAAAATAACAGTACCAATGTTGCTAGGGTTGAACTTCCCAGGATTCAGGCTGTCAGAGACACGGGGTTTCTGGGTCAAGGAGAATTAACTCAGTTTACCTATACAATCCCTGGATCAGAACCCGAAATCATTACTGATACGGCTCAAAGTGTAACTATTGCTGCTAGGAAGTCGGTGGATTTGAACTTTCGAGTCAAGGTTGGCAAACAGAGCGATAGCGGTATTAACCAACTGGCGATCGAGCTTGAAAGTAACTGTGGAAATGATAATCTTCTCCAGCAACTAAGTATTTTTACGCCGATTGAGATTGACAACGACGACGACGACGAATTAATCGATCCGAGGGGCAGAATTAGCGGTTGTGCAGGAGAATTGTTGCCAGAATATCAGGGTTTTTCTGTCGGTCTTTATGATGTAGATCCAAGCGATCCGACTCAAAGCGAAGTTAGCAGCCTTACTCCTCTAACTAATACGGAATTACCCGACGATCCAGACAATAATATTGCTCCTGGAATTGAACCCAACATCGAGAACAGCAATCCTTTTTTCTTAAGCAATGAAGATGAGGGACAGTATAGCTTCTTATTTGATGAGGCACGAGGACAGCTAGATCCAGGTAGAAGCTATATTTTGGTGGTCGATCCTGGTGCAAACTCGGTTTATGCTCAAAGACAGGTCAAACTAACTATTGGCAATCGTCTGGAACGAGTAGTGGAATATACAGCTACCTCCCTCGACGGCAGACCAATTTCGGCTGAAGACGGATCTACCACAGTAACAGGAGAAATTTTACTGATAGAAGATGCCGAACGAGTTGGTCTAAACCTGGCGGTGTTGGATCTGAGTACAGATATTTGCGATGCCCAAGAAATTGTCCTAACTAAAACGGGAGATCGGGCTACCGCAGAACCTGGAGATATTGTTCTCTATCGCCTGGCAGTGCAAAATTTGGCGACTAGTCCTTTGAGTAACTTCCAGATCACTGATACCTTGCCCCCTGGTTTTACTCTCGATTCTCAAACCGTCATCGCCGAAGTGGAATCCCAGCGAGTCGAGATTGAAATTAGTTCTCAAAGCGATCGCACTGTTAATTTTATTGCTAATACTACCTTGCAACAGGATCAGAGCTTGAACCTGATCTATGCAGCCCAAATTTCTCCTGATGCTCTTCGAGGTTCAGCAGAGAATTCCGCAATTGTTAATGCCCTCCGCGCCGATAACAATCAGGAGGTTAAGGATGGTCCTGCAATTTATAGTGTCGATCTAGAGTCGGGTATTCTTAGCGATTCGGGAACACTAATTGGGAGAGTATTTGTCGATAAAAACTTTGACGGAGAACAGCAGGAGGGAGAACCAGGCATTCCTAACGCCACAATTTACTTAAACAACGGCAATCGGATTATTACCGATCCTGACGGCTTATTTTCTCTAAGTAACGTCTTGCCTGGATACCATACGGGAGTTTTAGACCTCACCACGATTCCCGAATATGGCTTGGCACCC
This sequence comes from Cyanobacteria bacterium J06600_6, assembly GCA_038529195.1. Lineage (GTDB taxonomy): Bacteria > Cyanobacteriota > Cyanobacteriia > Cyanobacteriales > Xenococcaceae > Waterburya. The sequence continues at coordinate 5,946 of JBCBEA010000114.1, read as the reverse complement.
AATATTCGCTTTAGCGAACGCAATAGCACCTCTCGTTTAGTTCAGCTAGAACCAGGAGGACTAGTGAGAATGAACTTTGGCGTAACGCCAACAGCTAATGATCAAAGCGATCGCCCAAAGCCTAACAAACCGAACAAGACTAAATCACAGCAGTCAAAGATTACTTCTCCTCAAGGGAATGAATAAAGCAGACGCAGTAGATGAACGCACGCCCACTGATTAACTTATGAAACTTAGAACCAGCCAAAAAAACTTATCTTTACAGCTAGTTGCTTTAATGGCTGCGGTTTCTAGTGGGATTTTATATACGGCGATCGCGGAAGCACAGTCAGCTAATCATGTCTCTGACTATACTCTTGAAGGTTTGCAGGTCGGCGATTCCATTTCCGACTTTAAATTTGGTGCATCTCCCCTGCTTGCTCAAGCTCGATCTTTTCAGGTTCTCGAACTGGGCTTGGCGCTTCCCGAATCTCATACTATTCCTCCCTTCCAGTCCCCTAGCTGGTCGGCAATTCCTGCATTTACTGGTCAACTAGCCGAACCTCTTGCATTAGATGAGCAACCATTGCTAGTTGCTCAATTGCTAGTTGCTCAATGGTCGGCATTTGATGTCGCAAACTTGAGTCTAGCTCCTCAGCAGCCAAACGATACAGGTGGAGATCGCTCATATCCGATGATCGAACCGTTAAGTTTCGAGCGACTCCAGCTAATCGCTCAGGCTAGAACCGATTTTGCCCCAGAAAAAATAAGTTTGGCGATTCAAAATACAATTTCCCCTGCTCCCCAAACTGATACCCTTGCCTCACTATTAAAACAGTCTACTAACGCTAATCCAGTCATCGCCCAAGTTTGGTCATTAAAAACTCAAGACTTCAGCTTTGCCGATCCTCTGCCCGACTATCCCCTGACTCCAGCCTCAGAACTCAGTCCGCTCCAACCCAGCAGCAAACCAGTTATTAACCCGCCAGATAAGCGAATCTTGGCAGCTCGATTAGCATTAGAAAAAGTTCAGATCGTCTCCCCCGCACCTGGGGTAATTTTGGATGAAAGTCAGAGCGATCGCATTACGATTCAATATCCCCACAATGCTTCGGTCAAGCTAGAGGTCAACGGTCAAGAGCTAGACCGTTCTTTGGTTACTCAGCGAGAGGTAGACCCTAAACGTAATTTGGTAACTCAAACCTGGCGTGACGCTAATCTACGCTCAGGAGAAAATATTCTCAACGTTATCGCCAGTAAAGATGGGGTCGAGAAAAAAACCAGCCGAGAAGTTATGGTGCGTGATACTTCAGAAATTAAAGGCAAAAAGCCAGATTTAGCACCAGAATCAGCTAACGCCACGCAAAATAAGCCCAGTAGTGCAGGCAAAACTCCAGATAGTCTCAACAAGACTACCCCAGCGACCGAGAGACTGGTAAAAATTCTCACCCCAACCAATAATGCTGTCTTAGATACAATCCACAGCAGCGTCATTATTCAGTACCCTCAAGCTGCTTCGGTTATCCTCCAGCTGAATGGAAAATCAGTAGATTCCAGCCAGGTAGGTCGAACGGAAGCCAATCCGCAAACGGGCTTAGTGACTCAGACGTGGTACAGCGTCATCTTCAAATCTGGGGTCAACCAGCTGAGTATTCTGGCTACCACCGACGGCAGTACCTATGAAGAAACCTCAATTGAGGTCGTTGTGCCTGGTGAACCAGATGGATTAAAAGTCAGCACTGTAGAAAGCGAAATTCCTGCTGATGGTAATGCGATCGCAATGGTAACAGGTCAATTTGTCGATGAATTCGGTACAGTTACTCCTTGGAATGAAACTATTACTCTCGACAGCAGCGCGGGGAAATTTATCGGCACAGACCTCAAGCCCGATGTTCCTGGGTTTCAGGTTAAGCCAGTAAATGGAGAGTTTCGCGCCAAATTACAGGCGGGCTACGATGCTAAAAATGTCAAAATTCGAGCTAGAACTAGCAAATTTGAATCCTATGCTCAGATTAGATTCAAAACTACCCTCAGAGAAAAACCACTTTTGACGGGCTATGCCAGTCTACGCCTTGGTGCGAGGGGAACCGATTACTACGATAGCTTTCGCGACTTTTTGCCTCTGGATGAAGATAACGGTTTCGAGGTGGACTATTCTAGTGCCGCATTTATTTCTGGTAGCTTTGGCAGATGGAGCTACACGGGAGCTTTTAACAGCGATCGCGCTATTAATGAAGATGAGAACGGAGATAAGCGCTTATTTAATACTTTTAGCAGCCAGGAAGAGGACTATCCTGTCTATGGAGATAGCTCCACCAGTGAATCGACGACCCCCTCCACCGATAACGTCTTTTTGCGTCTCGAACGTAATCCTAGAGCTGAGTTTGCCGAACCCGACTATTTTATGTGGGGAGACTATAAAACAGAAGAATTTAGCACCGATGCTCAGGAGTTCACTGCTATTTCTCGTCAGCTTCACGGCTTTAAATCCAATTATAATTTAGGTCGCTTTCAGCTCAATGCTTTCTATGCCAATAATGCGGAGGGATTTCAGCGGGATACAATCGCCCCAGACGGAACATCGGGATTCTACTTTTTCTCTCGTCGTCAGCTAGTTCCAGGTTCGGAGAGTGTTTTTATTGAGCTAACTCCTTTTAACGATCCAGGTAATATTGTCTCTCGTCAGCGTCTAAATTTGGGTACGGACTACGAAATTAATTACGATCGAGGCACGATTTTATTTAACGACCCTGTATCCCGCACCCAGGTCGATAGTCAGGGAAATATTCTCGCCCGTCGCATCGTTACCACCTATCAGTTTGAAGAATCAGCCAGCGAGTCAAATCTGATTGCAGGAAAAGGCAGCTATTTCTTTAAGCGCGACTCTGAGAATCCTTCGTGGTTGAGCGCCAGCTATCTCTATGAAGACCGAGGCGATCTAGATTTTGTGCTTTGGGGTATGGATAGTCAAATCTCTTTAGGTAGTCAGGGCAGATTAATCGCTGAATACGCTAACTCAGATAATCAAACTATCTTTGGCTCGGCGGATGGGTCGGCATATCGTCTCGAAGGCGACTTCAACTTTAGCGACCAGATTCGCGGACGAGCTTTCTATCGTCAAACAGATGCGGGGTTTACTAATAATGCCACCTCTAGCTTTATTCCAGGTCAAACCCGCTATGGCAGCCAAATTCAAGCCCAGATTGCAGACAGTACTAAGCTCAATTTTACTTACGAACATCAGGATAACGAGGGAGTTGCCCCCCGTCCTCTAGACCAGCTAGAAGAATTTATTGATACTGGGGTCGAAGCGATTCCAGGTAATGCTGTAGATAACAGTCTCGATACTATTTCTGCGGGAGTCGAGCAACAATTTGGCGAAGCGGATTTAGGTATGGCACTGACCTGGCGCAAACGCAGCGATCGCGAATCTCCCGAAGTCTTTAGTGGCAGCTCGGCGCAGCTACAGTCGCGTTTTTCTACACCAATTTGGAAAAAGCTCAGTCTGAACCTGCTCAACGACCTCACCATTTCTAACAATACCGATGTGGTTTTCTCTGATCGCCTTGGCATCGGCTTGGGGTGGGAATTATACGATGGTCTAAGCTTGGCGTTTAACCAGCAGTGGTTTACCAGAGGAACTCTAGCAGGAGAATCTCTAACCAGTCTAGGAATCAACGGCGAATACGAACCTTGGTCAAATGCCACTCTGACAGGCAGATATGCCATAACTGGCAGTGCGGAAGGTCCAAGTAACGTTGGTGCGATCGGTCTGCAGCAAAAAATTACCGTTGCTCCTGGCTTGGATATAGACCTCGATTACGAACACACCTTTAGTGGTCTTGATGCCAATACCTCCAGTACCGGACGGCAGTTTTCTCAGCCGACGGCAGTTGGTCAGAGCGCATCTTCCTTGAGTTTTGATTCAGGTTCTTCCTACGGCGTGGGCATTAGCTACAGTGATAACCCCAACTATACAGCCTCGGCGAGATGGCAGCAAAGCAACAAAGCCAACGGTAACAACACGGTGATCTCCGCTGACGTTACAGGGAAGCTGACCAACACTCTAACTAGCCTTTTGAGCTATTCCCAAGCCAGCTCTGCCAATCAATCTCTAAATATCGGCATTTCTAGAGATCTACGTTTAGGCTTGGCTTATCGCAATCCTCAGCACGATAAATTTAACGCTTTACTGCGGTACGAATACGAAGAAAACGGCGGAACCATTCCGGAAACTCTCTTGATTGGTCAGGGTACAGGAACTCAAGAACATTTGTTTGGCATGGAGGCAATATATGCTCCCGACTGGCGCTGGGAATTCTATGGTAAATATGCTTTCCGCAATGCTAAAACCTTTCTTGCCGATGATTTTGTCGGCAGCACCAATATATCTCTTGGGCAGTTGCGAGCTACCTACCGACTCAACTATCACTTCGACTTAGTAGCTGAAGGCAGAGGAATCTGGCAACCTGATGCGGGCTATACCGAATCGGGGTTCGTCTTGGAATCTGGCTACTATCTTACTCCAGAGTTTCGACTCTCGGCTGGCTATGTCTTTGGCAAGGCGGATGATGAAGACTTTACGGGAACTCGCTCCGCAGGAGGACCCTACATGGGACTAACGGTGAAGCTAAATAGTTTGCTCGATGGCTTTGGACAGCATAGTCAGCCCAGTTTACCCGAGGGAGTTGTTGAGAAGGCAGAGGGAGCAGCCCTAAAGGATACCGCTTCGCATAAGGAGCGGAGGGAGCGGAGGAGCGGAGGAGCTGAGGAGATAGTCAAACAAGAAGGCGATTGATCTTTCTTCCCTACTACTTACTACCTACACCTACTACGTACTACCTTTTACCTCTCAAAATGTTTTCTAAAAGCGATCGCCATAATTTAATTCCTAGTTTAATTCCCAAACTATACCTAGCTGCGCTAACTATATGCTGTCTACAGCCTCAATCTGCCTTAGCCCAGCCCGATTTGCAGTCCTACAGGATAGTTGTTAACAGCGATCGCGATGAAATTAATGCCGATGGGTCACTGACCTTAAGAGAAGCGATTGAAATTGCGAACAATACTTTAACCTGGGACGATTTAAGCCATGCTGAACAAGAACAGGTCACAACTATTTATCAGTGGGATGCTTCGCGGATTGAGTTTGATTTTTCCGAGCCAGTCACTATTGAATTGACAAGTCTGCTGCCACCCCTAATTAGTCCTGGCTTAATTATCGACGGTACGAGTCACCCCGACTACGATCCAAACAGTAGCCCAACAGCAGAAATAGCAATTCCTATCCCTGTAGTTGCCATTACTCCTGCTCCTAATCAAAGTATTTTTCGTGGTTTAACTATTTCTGGCGATCGCATTACCGTAAAAGGCTTAAGCATCTACGGTTTTAGCCAGTCCCATCAGCCGACGGAGACTACTCCTGGGGCAGATATTGTCGTTGGCTCTCGTTTGCCACTGAACAACACAGACTTAAAGCCTTATTTGCCCTCACAACCTCCGCTAAACGTCGATATTTTGGATAACTGGCTGGGATTACCTGCTGATGAGAGCTTGTCTACCATACCTTCGAGTTTTGGAGTCTGGCTATTTGATGGCGAAAATACTCGCATTCAGGGTAATCGCATTTATTATCATGGCGGTAGCGGAATTCTTACCTCAGTTGACGCTCGTGGGATGCAAATTCGCGAGAATATTATTGTGGGTAATGGTTTAACGGGGATGCCCCACGCAATTTATCTCGAAGGCAAGATCGACGATAGCGAAATTGCCGATAATCTAGTCTGTGGCAATGATGGCAGTGGAGTTTATCTATTCAAACCCGAAGGCTCAATTCAAATCAATCGTAACCAGATTAAATACAACGGCAGAAGAGTACCCAGCGCAGCTATTTATCTGATCGGTAATGACCACTCCGTTATCGACAATCAAATTAGTTGGCAAACTGGAACAGGGGTAACCATAGCA
>JBCBEA010000113.1:0-9376 GCA_038529195.1 Cyanobacteria bacterium J06600_6 | reverse complement strand
ATTGAAGTTACGGTTCTTTTTCCTGTTGTTAAAATTGAACCCACTAACAAGACTTGAACATGATTCCAGACCTTTCTGGAGAAGAGATTGGCAAAAGGCTGGAAAACACTGATGATTTCCACAGGTAAATTGGAACTCATATTTCGAGCTTAGTGATACACCTAAATTACTGTATCGTTGTTCGATCTCTTTTCTCTCTAAATGGATAAAGTCGAGCTAAGTTAGGACATCATTTACTGCCTACTTGTTGCCTACTACTTGTCTTGATACAAATTCTTGTACGGCTATAATATTTTCACTACCTCCAAAGCCGTTGCAGGAGCAAGTAGTACACCATTACGGTAATGTGCCGTTGCTAAGATGACGTTATTGTAACCCGACAATCTTTCAATGATGGGTGCGGGGATACCTTCGGGGCGAGGACGTTTACCTGACCAAGTTTTGAGAATAGCTGCCTGCTTTAATTCTGGGCAAAAGGCGATCGCATTTTGGATCGTTTGCTCTAATAGTTCGGCATTAGCAATACTTTCTCCCGCCTCTGTCGGAAATTCTACCGTTGCACCCAGCCAGTACTCACTATTGCCTAACGGTACTAAATGAATATCATGACCAGAAACTAAAGGCTGAAATTCAGGATTACCCAAAGGCTTATCAAGTTTTAATCTAATTGCCTGTCCGAGTACGGGACGAATAGGAATAGTTTGCTGTAGAGATTTAGTTAGAGGAGTCGAACCCAAACCCGCTGAGATGATTAGCTGTTCGACCTCAATCTTGCCCGTGTCCGTGACTAAATGCTGACAGGTTGATGTTTCATTCTCTTGTTTAATATCAAAATCATTTACCTTGACTCCAAACTGAAACTTAACTCCGTTTGCCTTAGCAGCAGCAACTAAAGCCTTGGTTAATTCTACAGGGTTAATCTGTCCATCTTTGGGAGAATGAACTCCACCAATAATTTGATCGTTAACAATCTGGGGACAATGCTGACTGACAAAACTGCGATCGCCAATAGTCAAATCCCAACCTTCTTTTGCTCTAAATTCCTTTAACTTCTGCCATTTTTCCAGGTTGTCGCCCTCAAACAGCAGTTTAAAAATACCCTGTCGGTTAACAGGAATCTTAATTCCCGTTTTCGCCTCCAGTTCATGGACTAGAGTCTGATAACGCTTTAAACTAGCACTCCGAAAACGCCAGGCACGACCTTTTTTCTTATGGCTAATTGCCCCCATCAGAACTCCTAAAGCTGCTCCTGTCGAACCAGAAGCAGGAGAATTTTTATCAATGACGGTAACATCTAAGCCTGGAACTACGCTTAACTCGTAGGCGATCGCCGCACCGACTACACCACAGCCAATAATTACTATTTTGCTCATGAAACAATTATCTCGCATATGTTTACGGCTACGTCCCAGAAGTGGGATATCCCTTTAGAAACCAAGACGCAGAGGCGCAAAGAAGTTTTAATTTATCTTAAATACTGGCAGAAATAAAAAAGGCTCGGCAATGCCAAGCCTCAAAAACTGTTTTTTCTAAGAACTAAAAGCTAAAACTAGGCATTATCATCATCAAAATCAGGAATAATTTCCTCAATTCGTTCGACAGTATCTTCAATCTCTGCCTGAACTCCTCTGATGGTATTTTTAGCTTCTTTCATCGCCTGCTCTGCGGGATCTTTAACGGCTTTAGTCTGAGGAATCAAACTAGCGTAGGTATCCAAATCTGCGACTACTTCACGATATTGACTGTCGGCTAACTTGTAATCTTTTTCCGCTACAGCAACGTCGATATTCTCAAAATGCTTAAAGATATCCTTAGCAAGATCCAAAGCAGGCTCTTGTTCGTCAGGAAGCAAGGCTTTAGACAAATAAGTCAAGTCTCTGCGGATTGAACCTAGAGGACCATGTAAAAAAGAATCAGCATTAACCCAATCTTTCTTGCCAATCGACTCACCAAGTTCGGGCAAGCGATCGCGAGCAATATCGAGGGGAATGCGGTAAGTACTAACTTTTTGTAATTTTTCGGGGGTATAAGTAGGTGGTGCAGCCACTTCAGAGCTACCGCAGCTGACTAAAAGTGTTGTTGCTAGCACCAATATTAGGGAAAGAATAGGACGGAAAATTTTCATCTTGCTCAAAACAAATATTACTCTATTCTAATTTTCTCAGGAAACCTGCATCTTAAAAAACTTTACGGCGGAAAAATTCGACAATTTCCGCTGCAATGTCCGATGCCCAGTGTTCTTGAGGATAGTGTTTTGCTTCAGATAACCCTTTGAGAGTAATTTCACTGTTCGAATCTGCCAGCTTTTTGACTGCATCGGTATCGAGCCATGAATCTGCTGTCCCCCAAATAATCAAAGTCGGTTTTGACCATGCTTTTAAACCAGCTTCAATATCTTTAATAGTTACGTCCAGCTTTAACTGCTTGAGAGTCATCATTAAGGCACGACCAACATCAGAGCTTTGCAAGAAAGGCTTACGTAGAATATCAAGATCTTCATCTTCAATTACAAAACCGCTGCCTTTTTCAATCGTGCGATCAACCAACAGCGGATCTTGGGTCATCATGTCTCCCATCACGGGAAAAGTCATTTGCTTCATCGACCAGGGAAGCTTTGCCCCAGAAGTTATGGGCGCATTGAGAATAATTAGCCCCTCAATCTTGTCTGGATTTAATAAAGCATATTGGATGCCAACCGAACCTAAAAATCCCTGAACGACTAAATAGAATTTTTCTAACTTCAAAGCTTCGACAAATTCACCTAGAGCTTTTAGATAAGCATCGGGAGTATAGGCAAAATCTCGTTTTCCAGGTTTATCAGAAAATCCCGATCCAATCCAGTCAGGAGCAATACTAGGAATATTCTCTTCTGCCAATAGAGACATTAATTTTTGCCAGGTGTAGCTGTGGGAGGGTAAACCATGTAAAAACAGTAGTGGTGTTCTATCACTCTCTAATTCAGTTTGACGATAAAACCACTGGAATTGACCAGCCTCGACTTTATCTGTTGCGATCGCCATTTTAATTTTAAATTTTTATAATTAACTCTTTGAGGCAGCATACCTTATTAAGGGATGAAGGATAAGGGATGAGGGATGAGGAGGCAAAGAGCGATCGCTTTTTTGGTTAATGAATCATATTCATTCTTGATTAGGCAAATATTTCTGCCAAGTCTAAAGTAAATCCAGGTAAAACATTTTCTCCAGAGAGAGCTTGAGGATTATTTGAAATCTCTACCTGTTTATTCGCGCGATATATTTCTACTTTTTTAGCCGAAGGTTCAATTAACCAGCCAAGCTTTACGCCATTGTTTAGATACTCCTGCATCTTATCTTGCAAATCTTTGTATCGCTGAGTTCTCAGATCGCTGGGACTAACAAGCTCAATAACAAAATCAGGCGCAATAGTTGGAAAGCCATCTTTTTGCTGAAGTATATTTTATTTTACCGTTACCATTTTCCTGGAAGATTATCAGTTCGCTTTTGAAAGGTCTTACAGACCAATTCTCCAGGGCTATTGGCTCTAAAGGGAATGGGATATTTGCCTTTACGAATCAAAGTGCGATCGCGACAGTTATATATTTCCTTGTCTCGCTGTTTCTCACCGTCCAGGCTGACCGTAGCTCGGTACTCCCAATAGTTTTTGGCACTCCGCTTGAGTTTCAGGATACATACTTCCTTGCCAAAGCGATCGCGACACATATCCGCATTGGCAACAGGCACAAAGCCCAACCAAAACAAAACCAATAGCAATAATAATAACCGTCTGTATTTCACTATATTCAAACAACCTGAATCAACTTATTAGACCCTTCATACATGTAACAAACTAGGTGCCTTCTGCCTCAAGAGGGTGGTAACTCTAGAGCAATCTTACCCATATTCCCTGTCCGAAAATCGTATAATATTTGGCGCGCAACTCTTTCTTTATCACCTTTGAAAGAGCGATCGCTCACGTCTTGAATAAAAGCTTCTCCTGTAATCGATTCGGGGTCGAATTCAAAGTTAAAACGAGATTTTAAAACTTTATCGTGACCTAATTTAACCAACAAATCTATCTCTTGCGCTGCTACTACCTGATTATCGTAGGAGGCCTGCCCAATATCCTCACAAATAGCCAGTTTTACCGCATCATGCTGATTTTCTAGTCTCCAGGGAATAATTCCAGGTGCATCGAGTAATTCTATTTCTTTCGATATTTTAACCCAGCGTAGTTGACGAGTTACCCCCGCACGACGTTCGCTAACCACAATTTTTTTGCCAACTAAACGATTGATCAGTGCCGATTTACCCACATTCGGAAAGCCAATCACCACCGCCCGAACAGGACGAGGGCGCATGCCGCGATCGCGCCGACGTTGATTCATTGCCACACCTGCTTTTTGAGCAGCACTTTTAATCGGCTTAATGCCCTTACCCTGCTTGGCATTAGTAAAGTAAGGCTGAATTTCTTGAGATTCAAACCAACGTAGCCAAGCTTGTTTAGCACCCTCAGAGATCATATCCTCACGATTTAACACCGTGATTCTCGGTTTAGTACCGATCCAGCTATCTATCTGAGGATGATGAGAAGCATAGGGAATTCGTGCATCGAGTATTTCTAGCACCACATCAACTTTGCGGAGCTGTTCTTTTAGCTGCCGTTCGGCTTTGGCAATATGACCTGGATACCACTGAATTGGAGGAGCAGACATGAAATAAATGACCTATATAAACTAAATAGCCTATTTAAAAAAAACTATAATTTTAAAATATCTATTTGGCGAAAGATTTAAAAGCCATCGCCTTTAAATAAATCTTACGATTTTATTCAGCTTGAGTATAGGCATGAAAAAACCCCAAGGAATAATCTTAGGGTCATATCAACAAATTAAATTATTTGTAAGCTATAAACGACAACTCAAAATATAAATACATTAAGCTCAAAGAGAAGATCTCTAGTAGTTAAATAATTTCTATGGCTTAACGATATACTCAGACTCTATCGGCTCTAGTTTGCCTGTATTGACCAAAGCTTGGTGAATCATTGCTGCTACTTCTCCTCTAGTCGCTGATTTCTCAGGAACTAATGAGCCTGAAGCAGTATCAGGCGGATTTACCACTAATCCAGCTTCCGTTGCTGCTGCGACCTGCTGTTTCGCCCAGTCGGGCATCTCAGAACTATCGCCAAATTGCTGAAGAATTTGGTCGGCATCTTTGGATGGTTTTAGACCCAATCCCGTAGCCAGAGTAACTAATACCTGATAGCGAGGAATATTCTCCAAAGGCTTGAATTCATCATCGGAGTAGCCCTGCATAAATCCAGTACTAACTGCTTTATCAATATCTTTGGCGATCGCATTTTTGTTACTTACGTCGCTAAATTTCTTAATGCTTTCCGTTGCGGGCTGTCCTTCAAAAGCCTGACTGACCAAAGTTGCCATACTCGCTCTAGTAATGAGAGCATCGGGGTCGAACTCTTGATTTTTAGCTAGTTCGGGAACTAACGCCTTATCTCTCATTTGCTTGACAAAAGGATATGCCCAATAGTCGGGAACAACGTCTTCAGGCATCTTTGTTGTTTCAGGTGTAACTGGCTTTGGTTCTACCTTTGCAGTTTCAGTAGGTTCGGGTGTCGTAGCTTCAGATACATCAGCCTTCGGAGGAACTACTACCGGTGCAGTATCGATATCATTCTTTTCAATCTCTACTTTAGATGGAGCATTGTCCCGTACATCTGTCTTTGCAGATTTATTAACTAAAGCAGGAAGAGTGGCAACTCCCGCTAAAGGAGCTAATTTTGCACTAGAATCAAGAGAAAATGATTTCTTCTCTACCTTTTCGGGTAATTTAAGCGATTTACTTGGCGGAATGTAGGCAACTGCTTGATCTTGCTCCTGTAGCTTCGCAGCTAATCGACGATTTTCTTTTTCTAGATCCTTGTCTTCCAAACTAGCATCGATATCTGTACTTCCAGATAAGACACTGCCAAAACCCAAACCCGTATCAGTTGTGCCACCAGAGGATAGTAAACTGCTGCTGTCGCCACCCAAGCCAAAATTACCAGCTAGCTTGCTACTTTTGTTACCCATTGCCCAAAACAAAATGGTGCCAATAGTCGTGAAAGCAACAATGATCGCAATCATTTCATCGAAAGTCACGCCCGTTGCCGGTCTTTTACGACGCTCGGGCATTAGATCTTGTGATTCTTGAGGAGATTGATTTGTCATAAAGATTAGGTATTACAGTGCAAACTCAATAATGATATTTAGAAGATAAACCGTGTTTGAACGATCGCTCGGAAAATAAGTGTAAGTTTTTATGTTTTAAGCTTGAAATGATCTATATGGCAAGGAAATTTCGGTATTTTTATACTACCTATTTTTTTTAAAGTGTACTGGTAAACTTAGCGATCGCAACTTCTGGCAACAAAAATCAACCTATCTCAGCAAAATTTGATTGTAAAACTCACTAGGATTTAAACTCATAAAATAGCTTTGATTTTAGATAATGGTTATTTCCCAACTCAGCCAAGAAATGATTCGTGAGTATGCCAGCACTAAGTCTTGGCACAAAGGAGAAGCTTATTATCATGATGGTTCTGTCAGGCAGGTAAGTCAGCGGGGACAGTCTTTGATTGCTGAAGTTTTGGGTAGTCGTCCCTATCGTGTGGTAATTGATTTTAATTCTCAGGGTTTACAATCTGCCAATTGTAACTGCCCCTATGATTGGGGTGGCTACTGTAAGCATATTGTTGCCAGCCTGCTATTTTGTCTGCGAGAACCAGAAAATATTCAGGTACGCTCTAGTCTGGAAGATATTTTAGATCGCCTGAACGAAGTTCAAACTCAAAGCTTGATTCAGCAATTAGTTGAAAAGCAGCCCAAATTACTGGATGACATCGAGCGTATTGCCAATCGTCTAACCCCAGCAGTTGTCGCTCAAGCTTCGGCAGACCGATCTGAGTCGAATGTAACTATTAACGTCAGTGCAATTAAATCCCAGGTTCGGAATATTTTGCAGGATTCGGTGCGTCATTATGAATGGGGTGGCGAAGAAGATATTGCTAGTGAAGAAATTTGCAGTCTGATTCAAGATGCTCAAATGTTTACCCAGCAAGGAGATTATGACAATGCTATCGCTATGCTCACGGCGATTACAGAATCCTGTGTGGAAAATTGGGATGTAATAGATGACTATGGCGTAGATAACTGCGAAGTTGCGATCGATTTGAGTGAGATATGGTGTGAAACAATTCTCAGTGCTGACCTCGATCAAGCTGATCAAACAGACTTAGAAGTGAATTTAGAATTTTGGCGCAATGCTTGGGGAGAATATTTCGATCTACCGATTAAGGCTTTGGAACAAGGTTGGGACGATCCCGCTTTAAAACAAGTACTTGCGGGCAATATCACTTCATCAGGTGTGTGGTCTGGTGAAGTGCCTGATTATGCCGATGACTTAGCCTGTATTCGACTGCAAATTTTAGAACGACAGTCACGGTTTACTGAATATCTCTATCTTGCTGAAGCTGAGGGACAGGTTACAAAACACCTCAATATGTTGGTACGTTTAGATCGTGTTACGGAAGCTATGCAGGCTGCACAGCGATCGCTATCCACAAATGAAGAGGCTCTAGCATTTTCTCAATGTCTTGTTAACGAGCAAAATGTCCAAATCGAAGCACTGGCGATCGCCAAACAGGGTTTAGAATTACCAGGAATGCGCCGATATGATTTAGCCAACTGGACTCACGAACTCGCTTTAGAATTAGACGATCTTGCCACAGCTACAATAGCAAAAATTAAGGCTTTTAAAGCCAACCCCAACCTCACAGACTATCTTCGAATAGCACAATTAGCGCCAGATGATTGGTTAAATACGAAACAGGAATTACTAACCGTATTAGCGAAAGATGATAGCTGGCATACTGCTAAAGCTAAGATAAATATTTATTTACATGAGTCCATGATTGACCAGGCGATATTTATAGTGGACGATCTTGGCTACTACTCAGGTAGATTGGTGGCTAAAGTTATGGATGCAGCAATTCAAACCCATCCCGATTGGGTAATTACAAGTGCCTGTAGTCGAGCGGAAGAAATTATCAACGCGGGAAAAGCAAAATATTATGAAGAGGCTGTTGAGTGGTTGCAAAAAGTTCGCGCTGCTTATTTAGCCTCTGATAGAGAAACAGTTTGGTCTAGCTATCGAGCTAAGTTAGTTGAAGTTCATGGTCGCAAACGAAAGTTGATGGGTTTGATGACATCTGTTGATTAGACCGCTAAAGTTTGAGAATTTAATTTGAGCATCAAACTATAAATTATTTTCTACTAGATGTTTAATAAAGAATCAATCAACTTAGGTACTTGTTGAGGATGGAGAAAACTAGGACGAAAATGCTTTCCTTCACTGGTATCGCAGTTTAAAACCGCATTTTTCATTGCTTCAGGTATTTTTTTCTCGCCGACGGCAGCGCCGATTAATCCGCCGACTATACAGGCATTGGTATCCGTATCTCCGCCTCCTCTCAGAGTTTCTGCGATCGCACTTTCATAATCAGAACCCAAGATCAAATGGCGAAAGGCATGAGTAAAGGCGATTTTAACAAAACCTGCTTGAGGAAAATAAGCAACATCAATATTATCCGCAGCATCGTATAGCCAACTGCTGACTTCTGCCCAAGATTTGTATTGTTCTGGATCTTTCGCTAGATTTGCCTGGCTATCTAACCAATTACGAGCGTTATTAAAAGCTAACTGGCGATCGCCTTTATTTACGAGAGTTGCAATGGCAATGGTATAAGATGCAACTGCATACCTACAGCTATGATTTGGGTGAGACAAAGAAGTATCGGTAATAGCAAAATCAGTAAGTTGTTCTGTTGGCAAATTATGTCCCCAGACACCTAATGGTGTGATTCGCATCAGGCTGCCGTTGGCTTTTGAGGTGACGCATAATTTGGCAGCTTCTTCGATCATTGTGTTGGCATAACTTTGATCGGTCATGTCTCGATTCTTAGGCGCACCCAAAGAAAAAGAAGTAGTAAAGCCAATATCAAAAGGACGCGATTCTATCCATTTATAATAGCCACGAGCAACAGCCTCTAAGTCAAAACATTTGCTGCTTGTCAAACTTTGCGCCAGACATAGAGTTAATTCACCATCATCCGTAATTTGTCCTGGTGCTACTTCTAATTCTCCACCACCAGGCATATTCATTGCCAATGCTGCTTCTGTCTCTGTCGGGTCGTGGTCTAGAAACTCTAAAGTCGCTCCCGCTGCATCTCCACACAATGCTCCTAATAAACAACCGGCTGCTCTGTCTTTAATATCCTGGTTCATATTGGGCTTAACCGTTTTCCAGCAATACCATTGTAGTAAAAATAGAAGCCAGTG
>JBCBEA010000112.1:0-9386 GCA_038529195.1 Cyanobacteria bacterium J06600_6 | reverse complement strand
GCTCAATTGTTATGGATTTAGATTTGAAACATGAGGAGTTTTGCCATTCTCTACACTTTTTGTCCTGTACTTAGAAATAATCTATGTAGTTACCTATGAATGACCAGAGGAAAATCTATACCCACAAGGCATAAATAAGACTAACGACACCTACACAACTAAATGTGGTGTTTTTATAACCTCTGGTTTGGACATCGTAAAACTTATCCATATAATCACTAACGAAAGCTCTAATTTTATTATTCTGTTTAAAATCAAAGTCATGCTATCCTCCAAATTTCTGCAAAAATCGATTCTAACGGCATTGCTGATCGGCTCTACTGCTACAGTTACAAAAATTGTCTCCGCCCAATCTCCTTTCTACTACTATCCCTCTGCTAGTTTTTTTAGCCCAGCTGCTTTTACACTACAGTCACAAGAAGGAGAAGGAGCTGTTCCAATTAACGCAGTCTTAGAAAGCGGATTCAGCACATTTAATAGCAATCTTCAGGCTACAGAGCTGTCTGAGATTATTGAACAATCAGAAAATCTGACCGTTTTAGCTCCAACAGAGGCAGCTTTCGCAGCCCTATCTCCCGAACTACAGGACAAATTAGCCGATCCCGAGACTCTAGCCAAAGTTCTTAAATATCATCTGGTAATTGGCAATATTAGTGAAGAGGATATCAAGCGTCGCGGTGTTTCAACTATGCTAGAGCAAAATGCGGTGGCTATTGGTGGAGTAGAAGGAAAAGACAATGAAGTTACCGTTATGTTAAACGATGCTACTGCTAGCGAACCTCTACCTGCTGATAACGGCATGGTTATTCCCATTGATAAGGTGCTAATTCCTGCTAACCTGTAGTTTGATCGTGCAAAAATAATTAAGACAACTAAAAAAGCGATCGCCTGAAAAGAATTGTGCGATCGCTTTTTGCTATTGCTACGGCGATTGATTTTAGATTAACTTTAAAGCCCAGCATCAGAAGAAAGTTTGGGCAGCCCCATACCTTCTGCCCTCTTTTTGTGAAGCTTGCTCAAGTCGGGGAACTCGCCCAACGCAACTTCACGCTGTCCTCTGCCTTCTTTCGATGCCCAAATTTGATAATCTTGCACTAGCTGAGTCATCAACTTCTGCTTGATTCTACCCAACACACTTTTGAGCAGCTTATTACCAGCTCGCTCTAAAAATGCCTTCGGCGTAAACATTAAAGCTGTAGGTAGCTCTACTCCAACTTCTAGATCCGCCTGTCCGAGTAAGACTGTCTCACCGTCACGCTCGTGAGGAGACAGCACACCCTTAAGTTTCAAAGAGAAACGATTATTAATATAGTCAATACCCTTAATCTGACATCCTTCAGACTTAATGTATACGCTACTGCCAGACCCAGACCACACTTTAAGCTGTACAATTGGCTGGAAATGATATATCTCCATAAAGTCAATTGGTCGCATTTTTAGTTCGTAAGCATCAGCCGAGATCTGCTTGATTAGCTGGGGTTCGGCGATTGCCCTAACTAACCTTTGTGGTTGACGTAAATAATGTTGAATAGGTGTTTCCTGATTATTTACGGATATCTGAACAGATTCTGTGGCGCTTAAACTTACGTACATTACTTAAAACTACTGAAGTTCTCTCGTTGTTAATTAATTTTAAGTTACATTTCCCTTCTATTTTGTTTATTTATGAATAAATAATACTTTGTATGTATATTTGTATCTTTGAGCTCTAGTTTTTATGAAGCTATCCCTTGCCTATCTTGGTCCTACTGGTACTAATTCGGAAACTGCTGCTGTAGCCTATGCTAACTGGCTATCCGACTGCCAAAAAGTCAGCGCTACTTTAACCCCTTACCCTAGCATTGCAGTAGCAATGCAGTCTGTGATTGAGGGAAAAGTAGAACAGGCGATCGTGCCAATTGAAAACTCGATTGAAGGTAGTGTCACTGTCGTTCTCGATGCTCTCTGGCAGTCAGCGGATCTTCATGTTCATCACGAATTAACAATCCCTATT
Source organism: Cyanobacteria bacterium J06600_6 (assembly GCA_038529195.1). Lineage (GTDB taxonomy): Bacteria > Cyanobacteriota > Cyanobacteriia > Cyanobacteriales > Xenococcaceae > Waterburya. The sequence goes on along the minus strand of JBCBEA010000112.1, from coordinate 7,393 downwards.
GCTCACGGATTACTGTCCTATGGGCGATCGCTCGAATCATTAAAGACAGTATATTCTCATCCTCAAGGACTAGCTCAATGCCAAGCATGGCTAGCTCAAAATCTGCCTCAGTCTCAGCTTGTCGCTACTAAATCAACTACGGAAGGTATCAAGTATTTAAAAGACGATCTCACTGCAGCAGCAGTCTCGGCTCCCAGAGCAGCGGAACTATATCAGGTGCCTTTATTACGAGCAGATATTAAAGACCGTCCCGACAACTGCACTCGTTTTTGGATTGTCAGTGCAGAAGCTAGCAGCAATGGCACTCATCTATCTTTAGCTTTTAGCCTACCCCGTAATGCTCCAGGAGCTTTGGTTAAGGCGCTAGCAATTTTTGCCCATCGCAACATCAATCTTAGTAAGATCGAGTCTCGTCCGACTAAACGCTCTCTGGGCGAATATATCTTTTTTATCGATCTTGAAGGCAATTCTCAGGACCAGAAAATAATGCGGGCTCTGCAAGAATTGTCTGACTGTACGGAAGTTCTCAAGGTTTTTGGCAACTATAGTCTTTTGCCAAACATCAATTAGGGACAAGAAAGCCCCAGAATTTAGAAGTTGCGATCCCGCTCGACCAGCTGTCGATTATCAGCTGTCAATTATCAATTGGTAATTAGTCCAAAGCATCTTTTAAAGCCGTTCGCGCTGCCAAATGACCCCGCGTAGAACTCAAGATGTCATGTTCTCTTTGCAGACGCTCTAAGGTATCCTGCATTTCTAACAATACCTGTTGTTCGGAGGCTACGCCATAAAGGTTGCTGGCAACCCAATAAGATAGTTCTGTGGGCGAACTAGGTAGATCGTCAGGAAGTTCGATTTTCTGACTGGTTAACTTAGCTGAAAGATGAACTACATCCCGTAGCAAAGCTTCAACTTCATTTGCCATCGGACTCAGATCTTCGGTAGTTGGCTGATCTTCAACCCACTCTACTAAGCCCACACGGTAGGGTTTCTCGCGCACATATTCTAGAACTCTAAACCGTTGCTGCCCAAAACTCAGCATTTCCATGCGATCGTCAGGCAACCTTTTGAAGTGAAGAATCTCTGCACAGCAGCCATATTCAGCAATTTTTCCTGTGGCAGGATCGATAGATAAGACTCCAAAACGGCGATCGTATTCGAGGATCGTGTTTATCATGATCCGATAGCGATATTCAAAAATATGAAGCGGTAAAGGGCGAGTGGGAAATAAAACTACTTCTGGAAGCGGAAATAGAGGTAATTCCCTGACTGCAATTGATGAGGATGCCATCTAAATTCTTCTATAACTCTGTATCATTACTTACTCTTTACTTTAACGGATTTTAGATCGGGACGTATATTCTCAACGCCGAAAGCAGAGGCTTTTTCCTTATTTATCGCCGTATACGATATGGCTTGCGGATGCCAAAATACCCCTTAGAAATAAATCTAAAGGGTTTATAAGCAAATCATTAATTATCTAACTGTTCGAGTTTAAATTTTGCTTATAGTTTGACTTCAATATCAACACCAGCAGGGAGGTCCAACTTCATCAATGCGTCGATAGTCTTGGATGAAGGCTTATAAATATCAATAATGCGACGGTGAGTACGAGTTTCAAAGTGTTCGCGCGAGTCTTTATCTACGTGGGGCGATCGTAGAACACAGTAAATCTTTCTTTTAGTTGGTAAAGGGATAGGACCTACAGCGGAGGCATTGGTGCGATTTGCTGTATCAACTATTTTTTCACAGGATGTGTCTAGTAAGCGCTGATCAAAAGCTTTGAGACGAATACGTATTTTTTGTTGCTGAATCGTTGCCATGTTAGTTGTCGAGGTACAGATAGGGGTGGTCGGTAACAGGTTTGCAGAGATCAGATCTCTACTTCCTCTTCTATTTTCTCACAAAAACCACGGGAGAAAACAATAATAGAAATTTTGCTAATTTGCTCAATTACTAATAAAGTTAACTCCCACAGAGTTAGGTTATTCGTTCTATTTAGGTTGTCCTAAGGACTACTTGATAATCTTAGAGACTACACCAGCACCAATAGTACGACCACCTTCACGAATCGCAAAGCGCATTCCTTGCTCAATTGCAATTGGGTTAATTAGTTCTACGTTCATTTTAATGCGATCGCCAGGCATTACCATTTCTACTGCGCTACCATCATCGGCAGTGTAGTCAGTGATTGTGCCAGTTACGTCAGTAGTACGTACATAGAATTGAGGACGGTAGTTTTTGAAGAAAGGAGTGTGACGACCACCTTCTTCTTTAGTCAAAACATAAACTTCACCTTCAAATTCAGTGTGAGGAGTAATCGAACCAGGCTTAGCCAAAACCATGCCACGCTCGATATCTTCTTTTTGTACACCACGTAGTAGTACACCAACGTTATCTCCAGCCATACCTTCGTCAAGAGTTTTTTGGAACATCTCAACACCAGTTACGGTAGTGCTGCGAGTATCGCGAATACCAACGATTTCGATAGTTTCGCCGACTTTAACCACACCACGTTCGATACGACCAGTAGCAACCGTACCACGACCAGTAATGGAGAATACGTCCTCTACCGCCATCAAGAAAGGCTTGTCGATTTCACGTTCAGGAGTAGGAATGTAAGAGTCAACCTGTTCCATTAACGCGTGAATTTTGTCTACCCAAGGATCGTCACCTTTGACAGTATCCGCTTTAGCAGTTAACGCTTCTACAGCCTTAAGAGCAGAACCAGAAACGATAGGAATATCGTCACCAGGGAAATCATATTCGCTTAATAGTTCGCGGATTTCTAGTTCAACCAATTCAAGTAGCTCTTCATCATCCACTTGGTCTTCTTTGTTCATGAAGACTACTAGGCTAGGAACACCAACTTGTTTTGCCAAGAGGATGTGCTCGCGAGTTTGAGGCATAGGGCCATCAGCAGCAGATACAACCAAGATACCGCCGTCCATTTGAGCAGCACCAGTAATCATGTTTTTAACATAATCGGCGTGTCCAGGACAGTCTACGTGGGCGTAGTGACGCTTCTCAGTTTCGTACTCTACGTGAGCAGTGTTAATAGTGATACCACGCGCTTTCTCTTCAGGTGCAGCATCAATATCTTCATAGTTTCTAGCTTTCGCACCACCCTGAGCAGCTAAAGCGAGGGTAATTGCTGCGGTTAAAGTGGTTTTACCGTGGTCTACATGACCAACTGTGCCAATGTTAGCGTGGTCTTTATTACGTTCAAACTTTGCGCGTGCCATTAATTTATTTTTTCCTTATTTAAACAAAAGTAGTTCCTTTATTTCTGGCGATAATCGCCTCAGCTTCATTGCGAGGAACGTCGCTATATTCGCTGAACTCCATCGAGAAGATTCCCCGTCCTTGGGTCTTAGAACGGATATCGGTAGCATAGCCAAACATTTTCGCTAAGGGGACTTGAGCATCGACTTTGGCTATACCGCTGTCGGAGTTCATCCCTTCAATGTTGCCTCGACGAGAATTTAAGTCACCGATCACATCTCCCAAATAATCTTCGGGAACCTCAACCTCAACTTTCATCATTGGCTCTAGCACTACAGGAGCAGCTTTCATCACTGCATCTCGCACTGCCATTGAACCAGCTACTTTGAAAGCCATCTCGTTAGAGTCTACATCGTGGTAAGAACCATCTACCAAAGTAACCTTGATATCTATCAAAGGATATCCTGACAAGATACCAGATTCGCAGGTCTGTTTCACCCCTTGTTCGATTGGCGCAATAAATTCCTTGGGAATTGTACCGCCAACAATTTTGGAAATGAACTCAAATCCTGACCCCGCAGAACCAGGTTCTATTTCCAAGACAGCATGACCATACTGACCTTTCCCGCCACTTTGCTTGATGTATTTGCCTTCTCCCTGACCGCTTTGACGAATTGTCTCTCGATAAGCCACCTGGGGTTTACCCACTGTTGCCTCAACGTTAAATTCTCTCAGCATTCGGTCAACCAGGATCTCTAGATGAAGTTCTCCCATCCCGGCGATCACGGTCTGGTTGGTTTCGGGATTGGTGCTAACGCGAAAAGTAGGATCTTCATCACTAAGGGCTTGCAAAGCCTTGGACAGCTTTTCTACGTCGCTTTTTGTCTGTGGTTCTACCGCCACAGAAATTACCGGTTCGGGAATGTACAGAGACTCAAGAATAATTGGCTGCTTCTGGTCGCACAGAGTATCTCCCGTTGCAGCTACCTTAAGACCAACAATTGCCCCTAAATCTCCTGCTCGGAGTTCATCTACCTCGATGCGATCGTTTGATTTCAAGACCACCAAGCGTGAAATTCGCTCTTTCTTTTGCTTAGTTGAGTTATAAACATAAGTTCCTTTGGGTAGAACCCCTGAATATACTCTAACGAAAGTCAATCGTCCAAACTTATCGCTGGCAATTTTGAAGGCAAGAGCTGAAAATGGTTCTTCATCATCTGAATGCCTAACTGCCTCCTCTCCATTTGGTAAAATGCCAGAGATTGCGGGAACTTCTGGAGGCGCGGGTAAATAATCCACAACTGCATCCAGCAAATCCTGTACCCCTTTATTTTTGAAGGCAGAACCACACAGCATTGGCATGATTGAGCCATCAATCGTTCCTTTCCTGATTGCTGCTTTTATTTCGGCTTCGCTAAATTCCTCTTCCATGAGGAATTTTTCTAGTAGTGCCTCATCTGTTTCGGCGATCGATTCGATTAGTTTGCCTCTATATTCTTGAGCCTGCTCTTGAAGGGACTCTGGAATATCAGTTTCTTCAATTTCTTTGCCCAAATCATCCCTATAGACGATCGCTTTCATCCTGACAAGATCGACAACGCCTGAGAATTCAGCCTCACTGCCTACAGGAATTTGAATTGGCACAGCATTTGCCTGGAGTCTTTCTCTAATCTGTTCGTAAACCTTAAAGAAGTTTGCCCCTGTGCGATCCATCTTGTTGACAAAAGCGATTCTCGGCACGTTGTACCGGTTTGCCTGTCGCCAAACTGTCTCTGACTGAGGCTGTACTCCTCCAACAGAACAAAAAACCGCAATTACGCCATCCAAAACTCGCATGGATCGCTCTACTTCTATCGTAAAGTCGACATGTCCTGGAGTGTCAATAATATTGATCTTAAAATCTTTCCAGCTAGTGGTAATTGCAGCGGCAGTAATGGTTATTCCCCGCTCTTGCTCTTGCTGCATCCAGTCCATTGTGGCAGCGCCATCATGAACCTCACCCATTTTATAGGCGATGCCAGTGTAAAAGAGTATTCTTTCTGTTGTTGTTGTTTTGCCCGCATCTATGTGAGCTGCAATACCTATATTTCGTACTCGCTCAAGAGGGATGCTACGTCCCACAAATACCTCCTTGCATCTTGCAGGATGAAACAGCCAAATATTTATATTTATTTAGCACTGTTTATAATTCTATACTTTTATCAAATAATTGAGGCAATAGTCTTAGATTACTGCTGTTAAAATTTGATTTTGCTGCTTACTGAATTTTAATTTTTATCAAAAAGTCTAATTATTTAGCTAATTGAGATTTGATTGACCGTAGCTTAAGGCTATTGAGTTTGCTCTGTTTCAAAGCTACTGGTATCAGATAGATAAATTTCTCCAGTACCAGCAGCGGAGTATAGTCGATCTAAATATTTTTTGCTAAATATTAATAGCGATAGTGAGCAAATGCTTTGTTTGCTTCTGCCATACGATGAGTTTCATCTCTTTTCTTCATCGCTCCACCCGTTTCATTGGCAGCATCCATGATTTCGCTAGCCAGCTTCGTTGACATGGTGCGACCACCTCGCGAACGAGAGAATTGAATTAACCAGCGTAAAGCTAAAGTTGTCCCTCTTCCCTGTCTTACTTCCATTGGCACTTGGTAAGTCGCACCACCAACTCGGCGTGCTTTTACTTCTACCAACGGAGTTAGATTCTTGATTGCCTGCTCAAATACTTCGATGGGAGGGTTACCAGTTCTTTCGCCGATAATATCCATGGCATCATAAATAATGCGAGCAGCAAGGGAATGTTTGCCACTACGCATAATTCTTCTGATAGTCATGCTCAGAAGGCGACTGTTGTATACAGGATCGGGAGGAACAATGCGTTTTTTATTACTAGAACGACGAGACATCTGTTTACTACTCTAAAGTTAGGGAATATATAGTGTGCTTTTGCTGCTGTTGACAGACTTAAGGCTTAACGCCAAAATTTTCTGCAAAGCGAACTTTTTTTGAACCAAAATCACTTGGCATTATTGGCTAGTAATACTAGCTCTGTTGGCAAAATTCTAAAATTACTGATCTACTGCTATTAATATCTATCGCTGCTAGAAGTTCTCATCATTGGCTTGCTGTCTTTAAACACCATATTCCCAAACTGCAACTCTTAAAACATGGATGTATCTTAGCTATCTAGCTCCAGCAGACTTAAGATTTAGCAATATTTAAGACTTAGGTTTTTTAGTGCCGTACTTAGAACGGCTTTGCGCTCTGTCTTTTACTCCAGTTGTATCTAAAGTACCACGCACAATATGGTATCTAACTCCAGGCAGATCTTTAACACGACCTCCGCGAATCAGAACTACAGAGTGTTCCTGTAGATTGTGTCCAATGCCAGGAATGTAGGCTGTAACTTCAAATCCAGAAGTTAAACGAACCCTTGCTACCTTTCTCAATGCTGAGTTTGGTTTTTTTGGCGTAGTTGTATAGACTCTAGTACATACTCCTCGACGTTGAGGGCACTCTTTAAGAGCAGGAGACTTGGTTTTCTTTTGAGATTTCGAGCGTTCGCTACGAATGAGTTGCTGAATAGTGGGCATGAGTTACCGATTGGTGTGGTTTTAAGTCCTCTTTAATGCTTAAGGTCAGAAAAAATCTAGCATGAGCATCAGACAAATTCTGATTATAGGTTAATTTTAACTAGCTCGTCAATTTTGCCCTTGATAATTTGGTCTCGCAGCTAATTACAAATTGATAGTATCTATTTTGCACAACTTCCCCAAGCCAGTAATCTCTCTTATGTTGCTGGAGGTGTAAAAGAAATGCCACAACCGCAGGTTTTTTGATGCTGAGGATTATGAAAGCGAAATCCACCTCCCATAAGGTCTTCAGCATAGTCTAGTTCTAAATTCTGAATATATTCCCAAGACTGCAGATCGACAATTAAATTAATCCCATTAACTTCCAACAGGCGATCGCTTGCTGCCGCGGCTAAATCATCTACAAATGCTGAAGATTCAAAGGTTAAATCGTAAAAAAAATCTAGACATCCTCCAGACTTGACAGCTAGTCTCAAGAAAATATCTGGCGTTTGCTGATTGAGTTTTTGACGCTCTATTTCAGCTACTGCTGTAGGGGTAATATTAACCATTAAAAAGCCTGAACTACTAACGTTTATC
>JBCBEA010000111.1:0-9387 GCA_038529195.1 Cyanobacteria bacterium J06600_6 | reverse complement strand
GTTAATTTGGTTAACTAGGTTTAAACTCAAAACTGTTTAAGCCAATATTTTTGGTCTAGTTCTGGCTCTAAAAAGTAGGACGACCGAACTGAGACGCCGCAGGAAAGTATTTTACTGGCTCGTCTTTCAATGCTCGTAGCATAAAGGTTCGCCAAACAGGCGCAGCAAAGTCTCCTCCTGTAATACCTTTTCCCATACTCTGATAGTTGTCGTTACCAACCCAAACAGCAGTGGATAGTTGAGGTACATAGCCCACAAACCAGACGTCCCGTTCGGATGAAGTTGTTCCTGTTTTTCCGGCTGCGGGACGACCGATATTACCTTTTTTCCCTGTTCCACCTTCGCCAAGGACTCCCTTCAACATAGTCGTCAGGTTAGCTGTAGCCCAAGGATCGAGAATTTGCTGGGGTTCGGGAGTATTATCGAGCAACACATTGCCTTTACTATCCGTAACTTGCAAAATAGCCGTAGTTTTAGAAGACCAACCATTACTGGCAAAAGTAGCAAAAGCTCCTGCCATTTCTAAGGGTGTTACCCCAATTGAACCCAAGGGTAAAGATATTACTGGCTGCATGGGACTTTCTATCCCCAGCATTCGGCAGATCTCGATCACCTTTTCTAGTCCCACTGATTTACCTAACTTCACCGCTGGAATATTACGAGACTGAACTAGCGAGCTTGCCAAAGACATTTTGCCTTTAAAATCTTTTTTCCCGCCGTAGTTTTGGGGTTTATAAATCCCGCCTGGAATACGGTAGGAAACAGGAGCATCATCAATAATTGTTCCTGGGCTAAATTTGCCGCTAGCTAACGCAGCATAATAGACAAAAGGTTTAAAAGAAGAACCAGGCTGTCTGCGAGACTGAACTGCACGATTAAACTGACTAGATTTATAATCAACCCCACCGACCAAAGCTTTGACAAAATGAGTCCGTGGATCGACCGCTGCTAACGCCACCTGATCGGCTCTTAAGCCCCAACGACGCAGCATATTATGGCTATCTCTAACTGACTCTTCCGCCATTCTTTGAAAGTCCATATCAATCGTTGTCTGGACTCTGATGCCACCCCGCAAAACCTTTTCTTTACCAAAGCGTTCTTCTAATTCTTTAGTCACGGCTTCGGTGATAAACGGCGACTTACTCTTGCGCCAGGCAGTCGGTTTCCCCACCAACAGCGGAGCCTTGCGAGCAGCCTGAGATTCTTCAGGAGTAATCCAGTTGAGGGTTTCCATCCGTGCCAAGACGGAAGCCTGTCTCTTTTTAGTATTGCTGTAGTTAAGAAACGGACTATATTGCTCGGGAGCTTGAATTAGACCAGCTAAAACCGCTGCTTCGGCAAGATTTAGTTCATTCGCACCTTTATTAAAATAACTTTCGGCAGCAGTCTGTACCCCGTAGTTGTTATGTCCCCAATAAATTGTATTGAGATACATTTCTAAGATTTCGTCTTTAGAAAAAACCTGTTCAACTCGAATTGCTAAAATTGCCTCCGCTAGCTTGCGACTAAAGGTACGTTCTCTGGTCAGAAAAAGGTTTTTAACCAGCTGCATGGTTAGAGTAGAAGCTCCTTCGGAAACTCCACCTTTTCGATAGTTAGCTAAGGCTGCACGAGCAATACTGTAGGGGTTTAAACCTCGATGGCGATAAAAATTGCTGTCCTCAATCGCTACCACTGCTAACTTTAGTTCGGGAGACATCTGCTCAACCGTTGCAATTTCACGATTTGCTTCTCCGTGAAGGCTAGTCATCAACCGACCTTTGACGTCATAGACATAGCTAGTTTCCGCAGGAACATAATTACGCAACACCCTAACATCAGGCAAATTACGGAAGCTAAACGCCAAGCCAACTAATCCACCTGCAGCAACGGCACTAGTCACCATTGAAATGCCTAAAACTGTTCCTCCCGCAGCTTTAACGACTCCGCTAAAAAATGATTTGGCGATCGCTTTCGAGGGTTGGGGTTCTGGTTTCTGTAATATGATTTCAGAAGACACGACAGTTAATTTCCTCCAGAGAATATTACAGGCAAGCTGCGACAATTGTTGGCTAGCATAGCTAAGTCAACCGTAGCCAGATATGAAAATAATTTTGATTTCGGCATTTAACAGATAAATTAAATTTTCAAATTTTGTTGAGTAACGCTCACAGCATACAGGGTGTAAGTCTGTCTGTCCCTAGTTTGAAAATACTTGGTCTAGATTTTGATTATTATCTAGAGCAAAAGTCTTAATCGAGAATAATTTTTTACTTTAGTTTCCGTCAAGCGAGCAAACAGCAATAACCGACTAAAACTTTGAGCTAAATTTTAGCTTACAACCTTCAATATCTGTAACTATCAAAGCTATTTTTTAGATCTGCCCTCTTCATTAGCACCAACTGTTGCCGATCGCCTTTTATTTTTCGCAAAAAAAAACCTCGGCTGACTGACCGAGGAATAAAATTCAGGAGAAATCAATGTTGACGAAGTTCAAGCAACTTTCGCCTCTACTAATCGGCTATCAATAAACTGGGCGAATATAATCACCACAACGTATATGCTTAAGCGTTTTTTGAGACTATATGAATACTCGTTTTCAGGTTGCTGTCTATGCTTTTGGAGAAAAGCAAGCTTTTACTTAACGACCCAGATTATTTAAACGACACATTAATTTATGTTAATAAATGTAACAAAAAAAACGAATATTAACAAGCTAAGTCAGATCTAAACCGTGCAAGACGCGCGAATAGGTAAACTACTATTTACGACTAAGTCAATTCAACACACTATTTCAGGGGCTACCAATGATTATCGCCATTACCGCTTTGAAAGGAGGAGTGGGTAAAACAACAACTGCCGTTCACTTGGCTGCATTTTTACAGACCTTAGCCCCTACACTCCTAATTGACGCAGATAAAAACCGTTCAGCGTTAGTTTGGTCGAAAGAAGATAAGCTGCCGTTCTACGTTGCATCCCAAGCAGGTGCGCCGGGACTGATTAAGAAGTTCACCCATATTGTTATTGATACTCAAGCCCGACCCGAACCAGAAGAGTTAGAAGATTTAGCTGCGGGGAGCGATATGTTAATTTTGCCAACTACCCCCAACCATTTAGATTTAGACACTACTGTCAAGGCAGTAGAGCTACTGAGGACATTGAACGCCAACTACAAAGTCTTACTCACTAAAGTTGATTCTCGGACTAAAAACGCCAAAGATGCGCGGGAGTTTTTAGAAGCAGCACAGCTACCGCTATTCAAGACAGAAATACCCTTACTGGTCGCCTTTCAGCGATCGCCTAGTCGGGGCGTAGTTGTCAAAGATTATCCAGATCGCCGTGCCAAAACTGGCTGGTATCGCTATCAGGATATTGGTAAGGAGATGATCGCTGAGATGTCCCAAGCTAAATTAGGCAAACCTCAGATTTAGCCAGCCGATTCGCTCAATTTGCGGGAAACTAAGGCATAAAAAGGATCTCCCCCTGCTAGACCAAGCATTTGTAGAAAGCCAGGTAGGGGAGGCTGATGAATAACGGTTTCGGGTTGACTAAAACCATCAACCGACTGAAAATACTGTTTGACTAGATTAACTCGATCCGTATCCGTACCGTCTCGCCAGGCTGCGATCGCTTTTTGATAAAACATACGGTTAGAAAAACTAATGATGACAACACCATTCGGTTTAAGAATACGGTAAATCTCTGACAAAACTGCTTCGGGATACTGGAGATACTGAATGGAAACCGTAATCAATACGGCATCGAAATCGGCATCGGCTAAGGGCAATTTTGGGTTTTGGTTCAAGTTTTGGACAAAATAGTGATCCAAGCGAGGATTTTTAGCTAATTCCTCCTCATTCATGCCGTGTCCTTCGACATGAGCAAACTGCATTTCTGGCAGGTGGGATACCCAGCTACTCATCAAGTCAAGAATTCGAGTATCTGGCTCTAATTGAGATTGATAAAGACTAGTCAGGCGATCGATAAAACCATCATCAACATGGGTTACTAATCGAGGAGAATCGTAAAAATTAAGGTCGTTGGTGTCGTCTAATTTTAATCTTTGTTCTGGACGCAGCATAAATGAAGTGTAAAAAATAGAAGTGTAAAAAATAGTTTAGTTAAACACTGTAAATTTTATCGTTTTTCTAGTCCGCTAGCCTGATGCTCGAAATTAGCAGCTACACCGCATCCACCGATGAAACTAGGGCTTGCTTCTGTCTAGATAATTTACAATCTCAGATTTCTAATCTTAAGCTGAACTGTTTTATATTTAATAATACTTACCGATTTATACTGTTTTGTCTAGTTATTTCAGACTCCAAATAATCAAAAGTCTAGTTTTATTAAGAACGCCTTGTCTTGATTACTTAAATTAAATTCATTTTTTTTATCGCCAGCTTATTGAAAACTTTATAATTTATCAACAATTTATATATTAAATTGACAATATAAATGTTGATTACACTTACATATATTCTTTGCTGATGTGTCAAAAAAGCAGGTGTCATACTACTAGTTAAATTTCATATTTGATGATTATATTATCATTTCACTGATTAACTTAAGCTGCCGACACTGATATCTGACACGGGTAATATTAAGTAATTTCTAGGTATTTTAAACATGGCAAACTCAGAGCATTTAGCCTTGATCGAACAGGGAGTCGAAGTCTGGAATAGTTGGTATAAAGAGCACAAGCGCATAATTCCCGATTTGTCTCAGGCTAATCTTAGCCAGCTGAATTTGAATGGCATCAACCTCAAAAAAGCTATTTTAATTCAGGCTAATTTTAGCAATACCGATTTAAGCAATGCTCAGTTAAACAACGCTAATTTGTCAAAAGCTAATTTATTAGGGGCAAACCTCAACAACAGCAGCTTTAAAGGCGCAAATTTGGATTTTGCAATTTTATTTAAAGCAATAATGAATCGCCAGACGATTATTTCAGACAAGTATCGTCAGGTACACCAGATAGTTAATCGTCAAAGCGAAAACAAAGATTTTACGGGTATTGATCTGAGTAATTCTAATTTGTTTCGAGCAGATTTAAGTAATGCCGAACTCAGCCATGCAAAGTTGACTAATGCTAATTTAAATAGCGCTAAGTTAAACAGTGCTTATCTCTATAAAGCAGATTTGACGAATGCTAACTTGCAAAATGCTGACTTAAGAAATGCTTATTTTAGTCAGGCTAACCTGACGTCAGCTTATCTTGGTGGCGCTTTATGCTGTGGCGCATATTTTAAAGATGCAGAGTTAAAGTTTGCCAACTTAAAGGCTGCTAAGTTGAGCCATAAGACCATGATCGACCTCAAATGGTACTCTGTATGGGAAATAGTCAATCGCGGTGCAGCGAAAAAAAATCTCAGCGGTGCAGATCTAAGCAATGCGAATCTTCAAGGGGTTGACTTTGAAGAAGCAAACCTGACCAATGCCAAACTAAGTAATGCTATCTTACGACGTAGTAACTTAACTAACGCTAACTTAACTAATACTGACTTGGTGGGCGCGAATGTTTGTGGCGTAGACTTAGATCGGGCTAATCTTAAGGGCGCAAAACTTAAAGCAGTCATCAGCGATCGCCATACCCAATTATCGGCTGTTGCTAATACAAAAACAAATCTGGTTGTCAAAGAGAGACCCCCAATCGAATCGGCAAAAGTACCAGAGTCTCCGACTCAAATACAGCGGGATGTTTCTTCCCAGGCAGAAACTCTGGAAAATAATCAGCAGAAAAGGGGGAAAAACTGGCTGGGGCTCTTTTTTCTAGGAGCGATCGCTACTTCTCTAGGACTTACCTATGTTTTTTGGACTCAAAATCCAGACTATCCCTGGTCGGCTAAACTAGAAACTTGGAAAGGTCACTTAGAACAGTTTATGCCTCAAAAGTGATATCTGGAATCTCAATAAAAGATTCGAAAAATTGTAGCTAGTCGTTATCCCAGCGGTCTTCAGAAACCAAATCACCAATGGGATCTCTTAGTAAATAGTCATTTCTTTCTAACTGACATTCAACCATCACCCATTCACGAGCGGGGATATATTGGCAGAGGCTATAAATTGATTGTTGACGACTAATAATACCTGTTTCAATTAGTTGTCGAGCTTCGTCTTTAATAATGTCGAGAGAATAGCTAGTAGAAAGGCATGGTTGTGCAGTCGCAGTCATGTTTTATCACCGTATAAATAAATAATTTTAAAAGTTATCTTTCTACAAATATAAACTATTAAGCTAATGGCGTGTAACAAAAAACTATTTTATTGCTGTATCTGAAATTACAAAATGTCTATTTTATGCCTAAAATAGCTAGTTCATTAAGATTAAATTAAGAGTTTTGTCAGGAAATCGAGATATTTCAACAATCTATCTTGATCAAAACTGCTGCTCAAATACCCCTTATTAAGAAAATTTAAAATCCGAAGTCATCTGGTTTGAATTGTGAGGAGTGAATCGGCTCTGTGAATAGATTTTGAAGTACGAGCGCCTGAGACTCTTCCATTTGCCCATAGCTAAATGCCCAGGGTAAGTCGAAGTCAGGGTTAATAATTGTCTTGAACCATTTTAGGACATAAGGACTGCCGTAAATAACCACTCCTGCTACTCTTTGTTCGGTGACTAACTGCTGATAAATAGCTTGGGTTTGCGCGGTTAAACCTGCATGACCCCGAAAGGGATTGCCACGAATAAAGATTTGCAGCAGAGTAGGACGCTCGTCTAGCAAAATGCAGTCCATAGTACTATTATCTACCAACTGTCGCTGATAGCCACGGGATTGGGGAATAGTAAGGGCAGGGGAATTAATGTCTAAGTAAGGTGAATTTAGCACATCATCGACGACGATTAAATTGCGTCCATTAGTCTGAATCTCATTAGTGACGGTACTCTTACCTAATTGTAAGGATTTTTGCAGAATTAAGTTAACCGCAGACTGAGCGCGATCGCTAGATAGTTCAACATCTGTCCATGACGTGTCAAAGATTTGCTGTTTTGCCTGCCAAATGCGAGATAAAGACTCCTCTATTCTCGACTCAGGAATTCTACCTGACTCTACCGCAGTAGAAATTGCAGCGATCGCTACTTCGGGGTTGTCGGGCATCAATAATATATCTGTGCCTGCCTCGACTGCCATCACCGCCACGGTTGCGGGGTCGGCATATTTAGTTATGCCCCCCATAATGAGAGCATCGGTGATTACCAAGCCAGAAAAATCGAGGCGGTTTCTGAGAATTTGCGTCACAATCTTGGCAGATAGGGTCACGGGTAGCCGATCATCCCAAGCAGGAATTAATAAGTGAGCCGTCATAACGCTATCTACCCCTGCTACAATCGCCTGTTTAAAAGGAGGTAATTCAATCTCTGCTAGGCGCGATTCAGAATGATAGATGGCAGGTAAATCTAAGTGAGAATCGCTAGAGGTATCTCCATGTCCAGGAAAGTGCTTGGCAGTAGTCAAGATTGGCGTGGATTTTGCCCCGCGAATAAATGCCGTTGTTAAATCCCCTACCACTTCAGGGCGATCGCCAAAAGCGCGAATGTTAATCGCGGGATTATCAGGATTATTATTAACATCAACTACAGGCGCAAGTAGCCAATTGATACCCACTGTTAGAGCTTCTTGAGCGGTTATTTCTCCCATTTGAGAGGCACACTGCTCGGCAAGGACAGGATTTTCTGAGTAAATCCGACTCAAAGCCATTGGCGGTGGAAACCAAGTACCCCCAGGAAAACGCTGCCCAATACCTTCTTCAACGTCAGCAGCAATAAACAGGGGCGTATCTGCCCAATCCTGTAGCTGCTGAATTCTTGCCTGTAGTTCTGCAGTACTGCCACCGAGCAAAATAACTCCACCGAGCTTAAGCTCTGTCAGCCAAGTTTTCAACTGTTGATGATTAGCTTCCCAAGCAGGATAGCGAATTTGGCGATCAAACAAATGACCTGAAGCGCGGACAACGATCATTTGAGCAATCTGCTCTTGAAGAGATAAACCTTGCCAATCCTGTTTCATTGAGCATTAATTAATTAACCTAGACCGACTTAGTCTACTGCTTCGGGCTTGTTTTGTCGCTCTTGGCTAATTTGACTGAGCAAGTTCAACATATTGTCTCCTCGCTCTAGAGAATTCTCTAAAAACTGCACTGAGGGAGTACGTCTTAGTTTCATCCGACTGCCCAATTCCTTACGAATATAGTGGGCAGAAGAATCTAAGCCAGCCATTGTTTCTTCTTTCGCCTCTTCCGTACCGTAAATGCTGACAAAAATTTTCGCATGCTGCAAATCGCCAGAAACTTCGACATCGGTGATGCTAACCATTCCCGCGCCAACGCGATCGTCTTTTATTTCACTGAATAACATCTGGCTCACTTCCCGTTTGATTAGAGCAGCTACACGGGCTACACGGCGACTATTAGCCATATCTTTTTACCTCGTCAAAATAACTAGTGGCGATCGGGGAAGTATTTGTCCTTTAAACCGCACCTTAAATTGTAGCTAAAAACTGTAGTAGAACCTCAGACTTTTAAACTCTCATGTCTATTATTCAGCAGACTTAGCCAAGATGCTTGACTTAGGAAAAGACATTTTTGGGCTTTCTTCCAACAGGTATTCAAGAAAGGTTTCGGCGATTACCGAAAGTTTTTTACCTGCTAGATAGGCAACAAACCAGCGACGCTCGATCGGAAAATGCTTGAAGTCTAGAATCGTTAGTTCTCCTGATATTCCCTCAGAAATTAAACAGTGTTCTGACAAAATAGAAATACCTAAGCCACCATAAATTGCCTGCTTTATCGCCTCATTGCTGCCTAATTCTAACTTCACTTTTACCGAAAGATCATGATCGGCAAACAGCTTTAAAATTGCTTCTCTTGTCCCCGAACCTTGCTCTCTCATAATAAAAGACTGATTGTTCAAGTCTTGTAAATCAAGATTTTTCTTGTTTGCTAAGGGATGATCCTTCCTGGCTACTACCACCAGCGGATTATTGAGAAATGCCTGGCTATGTAGATCGATATCAGGATCGGGATTGCTGACTACATATAAATCATCTTGGTTAGATGACATGCGTTGCTGAATTTCCTGATGATTAGTCACCTTAAGCGCCACATCGATACCAGGATAGTTTTGGCAGAAAGAACCAAGTAGCCTGGGCACAAAATACTTAGCGGTTGTAATTACAGCGAGGTTTAGTTGACCCTGCTTAGTGCCTTTAAGATCCGCTATTTTTATTTCAAAATTATTGAGCTTTTCAAAAATATCTTGGCAGGTGAGCAGCAGTTCCTCCCCGGCATTGGTGAGATAGAGCCTTTTCCCAATCTGTTCAAACAAAGGTAGTCCGATCGACTTGGTTAACTGTTTAACCTGGCTAGATACCGTTGGCTGAGTAATTAGTAACTCCTCTGCTGCACGGG
>JBCBEA010000110.1:0-9460 GCA_038529195.1 Cyanobacteria bacterium J06600_6 | reverse complement strand
ATCAAATATGACAAATTAGTAGGCTGTAGATTTTGGCATGGAGCAGGCGATCGCAATTTGGGTAAGCTGGCTATGATGCAGCAAACCTTATCAGATTCGGCAATTAATTCGGCAATTTTAGTTACGGATTCCCGTGATGATTTGCCATCCTTAGAAGTAGTTGGACAGCCTTGTCTTTGCCTTTGGTCTTCAGCTAAATATGTAGATCCATTCCAAGATTTCTGGCTCTATCGTCTTCTGCGGAAACCAAAAAAAGCGGATCTCCAAGGAGAAACAAAGCAGGCTCTTTAATAGCAGCCTGTTGCTAATAGTCCGCTTTTGCTCGGATAGTCTAATGTACTTGATACATTGATTTGTTTACCTGTCCTGGTGGATTTTGCCCATGGCGATCGCGACGCTTGATCAGCAGGTACACCGCAGGCACAAAGTAGAGAGCCAAAATTGAAGAACCGCTAATTCCCCCCGTAATGGCGATCGCCAGAGGTCGCCAAAATGGACCACCGCTAATTAGCAGGGGAATAAAGCCAGCAATAGTTGTCACGGTGGTGGTAATTACGTGGCGAGTAGCTTTGACTACAACATTGGCTACTGCTTGACGGTTTCCTTCTCTCGCTTCTGGATCTTCATTTAGAGCAGAAAGTACTACGATCGTATCGTTGATGGCAATGCCAACTAAACCCATCGTGCCGACAATTGCCATAAAGCCCAGAGGCGCAGCAGCCAGCTTGAGGGAAAACAGCGCCGTCCCGATACAGCCAATCGCAACCCCCGCCACAATTCCCGCCTGACGGAATGAGCCGAGAGAAAGAACCAGCGCCGTCATCATCACAACTAAGAGTATCGGTACATATAAAGCTAAGTTACCCTGAGCTTCGCTACTCTCCGATAGTTCCCCACCCCACTCGTAACGGTAGCCTGGAGGTAGCTGGAAGTTTTTTGCCTCCAATTCTGCTTCAAACTTTGCCTGAATCACCGAAGGTAAGACCCCTGCACGAATATATCCCTGCACTGTATTAACTCGCTGTTCTTGACGTCGAGCAATAGTCGCTAGCTGGGGTCTAAGGTTAAACTCTCCCAATGCTGACGGGGAACGAAAACCCCGCTCTGTCCCTCCGTTACCGCTTAGATTCAAAGAAGCAATCTGACTTAAATCTGCTCTTTGAGTATTGCTGACTCGAACTCGAACTGGTAGACTTTCTGTTGCTTCTAAAATTGAACCGCCGATCGCCCCTTCTAAATATGCCTCAAGCTGCTGGGCGATCGCCGTATTGCTCAAACCTGCCTGTCTAGCCTGCTCTTCATCGATAGATAGTTCTAGCTTGGGCAATGCCTCACTTAAATCATCGCGGACATGGGTCACATCGGGGATGCTGGTCAAAATTGCTCTCGCTTCCATACCTAAACGTTTTAACTCTTGGAGATCCGAGCCAAAAATGCGCATTTCTACAGGGGCATCAAAAGGCGGTCCTTGCTCTAGTTGCCGAACCAGAATTCGCGCAGCCTGAAACTGTCTATCTAGCTCGGACTGCAAATCTCGAACTATAGCTGCAACATTGCGATCGGTATTTAGCTGCACCATCGCCTGAGCGTAGTTAGATTGATTCTCTCGACTACCCGTAAAGTTGTAGTAGAACTTGGGTGCACTTTCGCCGATAAACCAGTGGATATCTTCGACGTTAGGATTAGCTAAGATTGTTTCCCTAGCTGCAAGCATCTGCTTTTTAGTCTCAGCGATCGCCGTTGCTGAACCAAACTCTACCTCTATTTGAAACTGGTCGCGAGCCACTGAAGGGAAAAACTGATTTTTTAAGGTTCCCGCAGCCAGAAAGCCAATGATTGGAATAACAAACGTCAGGGCGATCGCTAACAGGGGTTTTGCCTGAGTAAACTGTAGGGACTTACGGTAAGGACGCGCCAGCTTTTTAGAGGTCAAGCCAGTGTTCCACCAGGCATCGGGTTTTAGTAGCCAAGCCTGAATTTTGGATAATATTCCCGAGGGTTTTTTATCTCCGTGCTGTAATTCTGCTGCTTTGCTTTTAGTATCAGCTAACATCCGCGCTGCTAGAGAAGCAATTACCGTCAGAGATAGAACTAGAGAGGAAATCAGTGCCATAATCACCCCAATCGCGATCGAGCCTACAAATTCCCCCGCGCTCCCTGGCAAAAGAGCGATCGGCAAAAAAGTCATAATGGTTGTTATGGTGGAGGCAAACAGCGGTACTTTGAGATAATTTACCGTCTTTGTCAGTGCCTGTAAGGGTTCTTTTCCTTCGTCCATCTCGACTTTAATTTCATCGACGACAACGATCGCATTATCAATCAATAAACCTAGGGCAATAATTAATCCCGTCACCGACATTTGATGAATGGGAATTTTTAACAGAGTCATCCAGCCAAAGACTAAGAAAGTCGTTAGAGGTAGGGCTATACCCACAACTAGAGCCGATCGCCAGCCCATCGAGACTAAGCTGACAGCGACTACCAATAGTGCCCCGACAAATAAGTTAGAGAGCAGAGTACCAATGCGATTGCTAACATATTCACTCTGATCGAAAATCAGGTCTAAGCTAACCCCTTGAGGTAAACTGGCTTCAAAATTAGCAATTTCTGCCTTAACTTTGGCTGCCCACTGGTCAATTCTCAAGCCCGACTTCATCAGTACTCCCACAACCACCGCAGGCTTACCGCTAACCAAAGCCAAGTCTGTCGGCGGTTCTTGAATACCGCGACTAACCATTGCAATATCGCTCAGGCGAGTAAACTGTCCCCCCTGACTTTGAATCGGTATCTGTCTAATTCTTTCTAAGGTTGCCAATTCGCTATCTACTTCGATCGCAATATTTGTGCGATCGCTGCGATACTGACCCGCAGATACTTTGGCATCACTCAGGTTTATATTCTCGGCTAACTCCTGAGCCGAAAGCCCCAGCGCAACCAGCTCGGATGCATCAATTTCGACGGTAACTTCTTCATTTGGATCGCCAAAAATTTCCACCTCTTCTGTTCCGCCAACACCCCGCATCGCTACCTCTAGCTGCTCTGCATATCGTCGCAGTACGGGATAGTTAGGCTCACTGGCTTGATTCCAGGTTAGAGAGGCGATCGCCGTATATGCCTTGGTTTTTGCCTCATCCAGTTCGGGAACTCCTGCCCCAGCAGGAAAAGACGCTGCAGCATCACTCATTTCATCACGAACCTTCGACCAGATTGGTTGAGCATTTTTCACCGATTCGAGTAGCTCAATTGTTATGGTCGAAAATCCTACGCGAGAACTAGAGCTTAAAGTATCAATCTCCTGGATTTCGGCAATTTCTCCTTCTAAAACTTCTGTCACTAACGCCTCTACCCTTTCAGCACTCGCTCCAGGGAAAGCAGTTTTGACCACCGCCACCCGATTAACCAGTTCGGGATCTTCCTGGCGGGGTAAAGCCTGAAAAGAAGAAAAACCCCAGGCAATAATCAAAATAAACGTGAGAATCAACAAACGGGTGTTGCGATAAAACGGTTCGACCATAATTAATTACTGATTACTGATTACTGATTACTGATTGAAACTTTTTGTCCTGGTACGAGGCGATGTGTTCCATTGGCAACTATGCGATCGCCCTGTTGCAATGTTCCTCTAACTAAGATGCGATCGCCCTGCTGATGAATAATTTCTACTGAATGCTGCTTAACTAAATAGTTTTCGCCATCTTCTGACTTGGCAAGTACGTAGCATGTCCAGAGTCCTCTAATTCCCTGAGTCAAAGCCTCTGTGGGTAGCCAATAGCCATCAGTATTTATTCCTCTTACTAAATCCACTCTGACGGTTTGCCCAGGATTAATTTGAGATAGAGCAGAAGGTTCTAAATTGAACTTAACTATCTGAGTTCTAGTCTCTAAATCGATTTCAGGCAGGACAGAATCCACCGTGGCCCGATACTTCTGGGTGCCGAGCTGCAAAGTTTGAGTACTGCCAATTGGCAATTTTCCTGCAACATCTGTGGGCATCCCAACTCGCGCTTCAGGAGCAACGTTTTCAATCAGGCGAATCACCGATTGTCCCGCACTTGCTACCGTTCCTTCATCTAGCGATCGCTGCGCTACAACAGCGTTAAAAGGTGCTTTGAGAGTGCTTTTGTCAATGTTGACATCAATGTCGGCAATACCTGCATCTAGCTGCTGCACCGTTGCCTGTTGGGCTGTTACCTGTTCGCTGCGGGTGCCGTTTTCTAGCTCTGCTAAATTACTCTTTACCTGGCTTAACCTTGCCTGTAATGCTCCTTCTCCAAAGGCAAATTCGTCTAGTTCTTCTCGGGCGATCGCTCCTTGAGTATAGAGAAATTCCCGCCTTGATTTTTGCTTCTCCTGTAGCTGTAGCTGCTGCTCTAGATCTCTTACTGCTGCCTTGGCTGCATTAATATCTTCAACCCTTGCCCCCGTTTGCAGTTCTGCTAGCTGTGCCTGGGCGCGGGCTTTTTCGGCGACAAGCTGCTGACGCTGAGTTTCTAGATTACGTATGTCTAATTTTGCTAATGCCTGACCTTTAGTAACGCGATCGCCTTCTCGAACAAAAACCTGATCTATTTCACCACTACGAAAAAAGCCTAGATTGCTGGCTCGAACCGCAGCGATTTCTCCTGTGTAGGTACGGGACACCTGATATGAGCTTACTGATTCAGCAACTATAGTTTCCACGGGTAAAACTCTCGCTGATTCCACCTGCTGCTCACCTGACGAAGTCATCAAAATCGGACGGGCGATTAAAAACATCAAACCTAAACCGCTAATACCCAGAAGTGGGTAAAAATATTTGTTTCTACTTCTCTGTTGATGAGGATGTTCGATAATCTTCGATGAAGAGCGATGATGAGAGTCTGATGGCAAATTTTTTTTCGGAACTCATAGGTAACACAAGGGAAGTCTTAAAAAGTACATTTAAAACAAACGTTTTATTAAAAATAATAGCGACTCAAATAACAAACGTATTTAAGCAGCCTGAGCAAATATTTTTTTGGCTCTTGCTATAATTAAAACAAACGTTTGAAAAAATATCAACAGTCAAATCGGGACTTTATCCTTAAATCTGTCTTTAGTCATACTCTGGGAGCGAAAGACAGGTTTACCTATATTATGGAAAGGCTTATAGCATCTGTTTTAATATGACCGAATCGAATTCTGCCGATACTAAAGAACAAATTCTCAATGTAGGCGAAAAATTGTTTGCAGAAAATGGCTTCGCGGGTACGTCACTACGTAGCGTAATTGGCGAAGCTGAAGTTAATCTGTCGGCGGTTAACTATCATTTTGGCTCGAAGGAAGGATTATTCCGCGCTGTGATTGGACGAACAGCCCAGCCAATAGTTAGGGGTGAACTAAAAAAACTCAGGCACTATCAGACAAAATTTAAAAATCCTAGCGTTGAACTAATTTTAGAAGCATTCTTAACTCCTGCACTAGAGGTGATTCTTAGCAGTGGCGATCGCAGCATTAACTGTGCAAGGTTTATGGGACGCTGCCGTTTAGAACCAGATTCGGTGCGACAAATTGCCGAACAGGAGTTTCAGGAAACTCAAGAAGCCTTTCTAGATGCCTTAGGGCGATCGCTGCCGAATTTATCCCGTACCGAACTTACCTGGAAGCTCGATTTAGTAATTGCGGTTTTGCTGAGGGTCTTAAATGAGGCGAAAAAACCTGGCTCGTTAATTCAGGATGACAGCCCCGCAACAATTCAAAACACCGTCTCAAAACTTGTTGATTTTTTAGCACCTGCTTTGCGATCTTGATGGCAATTATTCTGGCTCATCTTCTAGCCAGTGGGCAAAATCAGTAGCAAAAGTGCCTTTGAAAATAGCCTCGCGAATTTCTTGGGTGAAGCGAATTAATTCAGTGATGTTGTGGAGGGAAATCATAATCTGACCGACCATTTCGTGCGATCGCAACATGTGATTTAGATAAGCACGACTAAAGTTCTGGCAGGCATAGCAAGTGCAAGTTTCATCTAGAGGACGATAATCGCGTTTATACTGAGCATTTTTAATATTAGTACGCCTGCCTCGGATTAGTGCTGCGCCATGACGACCCAAACGAGTGGGAATTACACAGTCAAATAAATCTATGCCCGAGGCGATCGCCTGTGCCATTTCTCGATACGTACCCACACCCATGAGGTAGCGAGGCTTGTTTGCAGGTAATAAAGGTGCAGTATGGCGGACAGTCGCATTGATCAGTTTTGGATCTTCACCGACGCTAACCCCACCGATCGCATAGCCAGGCAGATCTAATTCGGCTAATTCTTCTACAGCTTTCTGTCTCAGATCTAAATGAATTCCACCCTGAACGATGCCAAATAAAGCCTGCTTTTCTGTATTTTGATGTTCCGCAATACACCTTTTTAGCCAGCGATAGCTGCGGTCTGTAGCAGCCTGCACCTCTTCTCGGGTGGCATCTGCGGGAGGACACTCATCAAACGCCATGATCACATCTGCACCCAAAGCATTTTGGATCTGGATTGATCGCTCTGGGGTCATATTAATGAGGCTACCGTCGCGAGGAGACTTAAAGACAACTCCCTCCTCTGTTAGCTTACGCATATCACTCAGGCTAAAAACCTGAAATCCACCCGAATCTGTGAGAATAGGCTTATCCCACGCCATAAAGCTATGTAAGCCCCCTGCTTCCCTCACAATATCTTCTCCTGGCTGAATGTGAAGATGATAAGTATTCGCCAAAATCATTTGGGAATGGGCAGCCTCTAGCTGTTGGGGAATAACACCTTTAACCGTAGCTAAGGTCCCCACGGGCATAAATCGGGGCGTTTCTACAATCCCATGAGGAGTATGAAAGACTCCCGCTCGCGCTTTAGTATGGCTACAGTTTGCCTGACACTCGAATGAAAATCCCACTATATGGTTACTGATGACTGATGACTGTTAACTGATGATTTGCGAAGCCTGTCCTTCAGGGCTGATTACTCGCTGTCGAAATCAAGCTGTACATCAAATCGGGCATTTAAAACCTGCGTGACTACGGCTTCGATCGCTTCTGCGTCCATATCCTTCGTAATGTCCATATCTTTAGCCATGTGGCTGATAGGAGTTAAGCTGAGCTGACGGTTATCCTGAATTAACTCAAAACAAGTATTTCCTTCAGTGGTTTTACTGAGGCGAAGATAATCAAAACTCTGAAGATTAAGATAGATTTTTTGGTTAGCAATCAAAGTCGATTGATGGCGATCGCTGAATATTTCTCGGACATATCCTTGACCGCTACTCGTTGCTTGTCCGCCAATTTGATGAACATATTGAACGTGAGATAAATCGCTTAATAAGCGTCGAATGTCATCTTGGTTGACTATAATGCCTTCATCTACAATACAGGGAGCGGGTAGCGATTCCATGCCGTGATGTGTGCTCATAAGAAGTATATTTGAATTTTCAAATTACCTAGCTAAATACTCTGCAATCAGAAATATGCCTTAAAAATAAAGTAGCTTATGAAACAATATTAGCCCAACATTCCCTATATATTTAATCAAATTTTAATCAAATATTTTTCTGTGCCAGAAATACCTATTCGTAACTATTTAGCGAAAATTACTGAGGTAATTACTTCTTTTTTGAGTAGCGTAATATTTTATACAATAGTTCCCCTACCAAGTAAGTGGACAAATAATTATTTGAGAATTGCTCGCTGGTGTCCAGTAATAGGATTGCTAATCGGCTTATGTTTATTCAGCTTGGTAACCTTATTTGAGTCAATTGGGATTCCTAACTTGACTGGTAAAGCCTTAACGGTTGCTGCATGGGTGGCGATTACTGGCGGTTTGCATTTAGACGGGGTAATGGATACTGCGGATGGTTTATCGGTAACAGATCCCAATCGCCGTTTAGAGGTAATGAAAGACAGCGCCACGGGTGCATTCGGCGCAATTGCTGGCATCATTGTGCTGCTGCTTAAAGCTGTAGCTCTGAGCGAGATGTCTCTACCCTTATGGCTGGTATTGCCTTCGGCTTTAGGTTGGGCAAGATGGGGACAGGTTTGGGCGATCGCTTTTTATCCTTACTTAAGAGCTACGGGTAAGGGTTCGTTTCATCAGGAGAATTTGCGTTTACCCCAAGATATTTTGTTCGGTTTGCTTGCTTTGATTAGCTTTAGCAGCGGATGGTTTACCCTGGACTATTTATCCTGGTGGCAGATTAGTGTAATAGTTTTGGGAAATATGGCGATCGTACTCTTGGCAGGCTACTGGTTTAACCGTCAGTTAGGAGGGCACACAGGAGATACTTACGGCGCCGTGGTTGAGTGGAGTGAAGTTTTTATTCTCTGTTTTTTAACCGCCTTCTAGCTTTTAGCTGATTGATTTAGAGGAATTTAAGTCTCTTCCAGTAAAGCAGGAAGACTAATCAAGGTAGCCGTAATCATTCCTGCGATCGCGCCTGTACCTAATTCTCTAACTCGCCGTTGAGCGGGTTGGATAGTCCAGCAGTGAGCCCTTAAAACCTGATCTTTTGCCATACAGTTTTTTGACTCGAAACGATATTTAGCTTCTCCCATCCCCACACCAATGGCAGTCATAAGCAAGATGTAAAGATAAACTCTTTTGACTACTGGTAATTTTTGAATTCTGCCGATTAATTCCTGACTATGTTTAACCGTAGAATTTGTAATTGTGTAGTTGCGATCAAAGTTCATTGCTAGAGAATTAAGCTACATTACAACCCAAACTAACTAGCTTTTATCTATTCGCCTGTGATTTTAAACAAAGATGTTGTTGCTTGGAAGTATGAAATTAAAAGTAATCTGTTCTTAGCTATCGGCACAGATTGTAGTTAGACGACTGGTGAAGTTGTGGTTCACACGCTATTAGTTTTTCACTTATCTTTGCCCCACGGAGAAAATTACAAAATCCTGCCTTCGTTAACTAATATAAAATACTTAATTACTTGCTACAGATAAGTAAAAACATGAAGACGATTAATTTCTACTGCCCTCTTCTTACAAAGTTTGCTTATGCTCGCGGTATCCCTTTAGGGACAACGGGAGAAAGGCTTTAGCCGCATCTGACCCCCGCAACGGACGCGAAGCTAATCCTTTAGGGCAACTTAGCGCTGCCTTCTGCCTTCTGCCTTCTGCCTCACCAAACCTATATGTAGCATTCTTTTTTAGATTTCATATAACGCTCCAAAGTTGCAATTACATTTTGTTTTTATCAGTCTAATCTCAGCTTGTTTGATTAAAACTTAGATACTTAAAACGACAGACAATAAATATTTGGCTTAATCAATGGCTTTAAACAAAATACCTGGACGTGTTTATCTGCTAGTGGCGATCGCCATTTTTGCTGCTTCGAGTTCGGTTGGTAGTAAGTTGTCGGGAATTGGCAAGGAGCATTTAATCGACGGTAGAAACCCGATTTCTTTCTGTAACGTCTTATTTATTGGTAATCTCTGCGCTTTACTGGTTTTAATTGCTGTAT
>JBCBEA010000109.1:0-9522 GCA_038529195.1 Cyanobacteria bacterium J06600_6 | reverse complement strand
GGGCGGGGTAATATAGTCATCTCTCTAGACTTAGAGCTGTACTGGGGCATGAGAGATATTGTCTCAATTAATGATTATCAGCAGCACTTAGCAGGAGTAAGACAAGCAATCCCTGCTATTTTAGAACTATTTAAACGCTACAATATTCATGCTACTTGGGCAACTGTTGGCTTTCTATTTCATGCCAACTTAGAACAGCTTAAAGCGAATTTACCCCAGCAACAGCCTAACTACCAAGACTCCAAACTATCGCCTTATAAATATATTCAAACCCCAGATGCAGAAGAGAATCAAGAACTGCACTTTTGTCCAGATTTACTTGAGTTAATTAAGCAATATTCAGGACAAGAGATTGGCACCCACACCTTTTCTCACTATTACTGTTTAGAGAGGGGACAGAATAAAGCAGAATTTAAGGCAGATCTTATGGCTGCGATTGAGTCGGCAAAACTGACTAATACAACCACAAATAGTCTAGTATTTCCCCGTAATCAATACAATCAAAGCTATTTAGAAACCGTTGCTGATTGCGGGATTAGCTCTTATCGGGGTAACGAAACTAGTTCTATTTACAATGATGAAGCAGGAGATGGAGATCGCCTGCCGAAAAGAATGTTGCGTTTATTAGACGCATATTTCAATCTGACTGGTCATAACTGCTATTCGCGCTCACAATTATCCTCTAGCTATCCAGTCAATATTCCTGCGAGTCGTTTCCTCCGACCATATTCTCCCAGGCTAAAATATTTAGACCCCTTACGCTTACGTCGCATTACGTCGGGGTTAAAATATGCTGCTCGTCAAGGACAAACCTATCACCTATGGTGGCATCCCCATAACTTTGGGGTAAATCTCACTGAAAATCTGAGCTTTCTCGAAAATATCCTGCAAACATACCAGAAACTAAACGCTCAAAACAAAATGCAATCCCTCAACATGCAAGAGATTGCCGAACTGGTTATGAGTTCTCAAGCAAAAATGACCATAGCTAATTAATTTTTAGTAAAATTAGCTGACGGAGCTGTTTAAAACTAATTGTCCATTGCTAATCGTCAATTATCAATTGTTTAATCGTCCATTTGCCAAGGCTGGGTCAAATTCCCTTCGTCTAAAATTTTCTTCGGACGCAGGATCAAAACTAATTGTCCGATAATCAACTCTTGTGGCGGGGAGTCAAACCACCGAATCTCTAATTTACCCGCTATTTCTACTACTAGGTAACCATTGATATCCCAAGTTTTATTGGCGCGATCGACAAGGACAAAAACTTCTTCAACATTACCCCCCAGATATTTGGGCAACAAATTACTAGGACAGAGATAACCAACAGGATCTTTCGCTTTTAGCACCGCCTGCCAGCCAGGGATAGGTACATATGAACCACCATCAGCCTGTATATGACTAAATGGCTCGCGAATTTCTACCTGTTTAACAGCAGATATTTCCTGACTACTAATGGGGTAAGAGCCAGCCAGGGGAACGATACGGGGTAATTCTTCCTCCAATTCCATACGGTATAGGGGAAGCAGAGGCTCAGAAGCAGTATTAATTGTGCTAAAGTCGCTCAGTAACTGCTCGATCGCTTCTCTGGCAGTGGTCGAGTGAGCAAATTTTAGACCTTGAGCAATCAAACGCGATCTCTGTTGCAAATCTTTTTGGCTTTTAGCTCGTTTCCAAGCTAAATATGCCACCCAGTCTCCAGGATGCTTAGTGAAGGCTTCTGGTAGCTGAGACATGCGGGAAACATCCTTGATTGCCTTGGTTACCAGTGCTGCACCGTCAATATTAATCTTCTTATCGTAAGCCAGCAGGCTAGCATCTACCCGCTCCTGCTGGTTGAGTAGGCGAAATTCGTATAAAACATCACTTCTAGGTCCACGAAAATAATCGA
Source organism: Cyanobacteria bacterium J06600_6 (assembly GCA_038529195.1). Lineage (GTDB taxonomy): Bacteria > Cyanobacteriota > Cyanobacteriia > Cyanobacteriales > Xenococcaceae > Waterburya. Next base: position 7,631 of record JBCBEA010000109.1, on the reverse strand, counting down.
GAACTTCTGGCGCAACATTTGCCTCAAGCAGATTATTAAATACTTGAGCAGCAACAATAACTAAGTTTTGCTGACTATTTTGAAATCCAGTATCTTCAAAAATTCTTTGGGTGCTGTAGCCTGCTTTTTGGAGTTTATGACAACCCTGTCCCCACTCAACCCAAGTCTTTTCCTTATGTAGCAGAGAGCGCATTAACTCAACCGCTTCCGTTTCCGACATCTGCACCTGGCTATCTTGTGACATCTTTCTTCCTACTGCTTCTCTGTTGACTATTTGTGCTAATTTCGCTCAATCTCTACTGTTTTCCCAAATTATCGTGGTAGTGAGTCAAAGAATGAGGAACTTCCAAACCATTGGACTCCATCAAAGCAGGATTACTCATAATCTCTTCAGGAGTGCCATCGGCGACAATGCGTCCCTGATTGAGCATGACGACGCGATCGCAAACTTCGATAATCAATTCTAGATCGTGAGAAGAAATAACGGTTGTTTCGTGAGAAGAGTTAAGAAAATGAATTAATCTGCGTCTGGCACGCAAATCTAAATTGGCACTAGGCTCATCATAAAGAACTATTTGAGGCAACATTGCTAGCACGGCAGCGATCGCAACCATACATTTTTCTCCCCCTGAAAGCTGATGAGAAATGCGATCGGCTAAATGGGTTACTCCCGTCAAAGATAAGGCTGCATTGATTCTTGCCTCTACTTCTGGCGGTGCAAGCTCGATATTTTCTAAGCCAAAGGCAACGTCATCTCGCACTGTGGGACAGAATAGCTGATCGTCAGGATTTTGAAATACTAAACCAATTTCAGGGTTGAATTTTCCTGCTTCGATTTCGCGATCAAATAGTTTGACTCGACCATGAGTAGGCTGAAGAATACCGCAGACTGTCAGAAATAAACTAGTTTTTCCCGCACCATTCGCGCCGATCAAACCAACTGTTTCTCCTGCCGAAACGTTTAAATTAACGTCTGTTAAAATAGCTCTTTCTTGTCCATAGCTAAAGCCAACATTTTCTAAAGCGATCGCCTTAGTTTTTAAAGAAAGTTGATTTGCCGTTTGCACTAGATTATTCATTGGTTTATGCAGTATGCTGCTGAGTCTTAATTCTAAATAAGTTGAAAACGCTAACAATCTAGAAGCCAGGTAAAATTACTTCTAAAGTTATTAAACAAATGCCTGCACTCAGTGTTACTAGAGTGGCGAGAATACTCAGGCGATCTCGGTCAAAAATATTTGATTTTGGCAGCTTCTTTTTTGCCTGAAGCTGACTGCCATAACCACGCAAAATCATTGCCTGATAAACTCGTAAAGAGCGATCATAACTTCTAATCAAGATGCTACCAGTCAACTGCGAAAAAACTTCTAAGTTACGATGAGTAAAACCCTTGGGTTGAAAACCTCTTAGTTTCATAGCTCGCTGCATAGTCGTTAAGGTTTCGCTCAATTCTTCTAAATAACGATAGGCAAGTAGACCCATATCGACAATTACTCTTGGTAATCCTAAAGAGCGCATCGCTTTTATACTATTTAGAAATGGAGCTGTTCCAAACATAACCAGACTAACAGTTAAGATGCAAAAAAATCGAACTGAGATTAAAAGTGCCTGCCAGCATCCTTCCGATTTAATTGTTAGGCTTCCCAACTGCAAAATAGTAGTTTCTCCTGAGACTAAGGGCAGAAAAAATACTACAGCCAAAATAAACCAGCTTGGATAACGTAAGCGCTTAATCAAAAAAGAGATTGGAATCTTTGAAAGGATAAATAAAATGCTAGTAATTCCTACCATAATCGGTAGCAACCAGATATTTTGAACGAAGGCAAAAGCAAAAATAAGGCTCAATAGACCAATCAGTTTATAGCTTTGTTGCCATCGATGAATTGGAGAATCTAAATAAGCATAACGGTCTAAAACTAATTTCATTAAACAATAATTATCGAAGGACTATTAATAATCTGAATTCCATACCTCTTACCTCTTACCCCTATTCCTCATCCTTTCCTCCTCATCTCTTATCCTTTAAGCAACTCTGGTTTTACCTGTTCTAAAAAGGAAATTAACATCACCGAAAACAGTCCTTCGACGATCGCCTGAAGACCATAGCCACTCAAAGATAGTAAAATTGCCGTTCTCTCCGCATTAACATCCATGTCAGGGGAAATAAAGGTAATTAGTAGTACCGCAAACATACTGGCAGAAATTAATAACGCTCCCGCTCCTGCAGCGAAGGATAACACCTTAGTTAAAATTTGTTTTTTGCCCCTAAGATGTTCCCGCTGACGAAATAGATAATAACCGGCGATCGCTGGTGCGCCGATAATTATGGCATTGATTCCTAAAGTAGTCATGCCCCCATGATTGAACATAATGGCTTGAAAAAATAAGCCGATTAAAATTGCAGGAAAAGCATAAAAACCCAGCACCGCACCCATCAAACCATTAAAGATTAAATGAACGCTGGTAGGGGGAATAGGAATGCTAACCAAAGAAGCGACAAAAAAAGCTGCTGTTAAGAGTGAAGCCTTGGGAATATTCGCTTGAGTATGGCGATCTCGCTTAATTTGCTGAAGAGAATACCAGGTCAGACCGCCAGTTAAAGCATAACCAGCCAGACACACTTGGGGAGGAAGAAAACCGTCGGGAATATGCATTTAACTTAAGAAAATACCTGTTTATTTAGATTTGGAGCGAGCAAAAAACAAAGCTGTGCCGACAAATCCCCAGCCGACGGCAGCAGCCATAACTGCCTTTTGAGTTGCAGAATAGCCAGCATCGGCAGACATAATTTGAGTTTGAGACACATTAGTCGATTTATTTTGATTAATGGGGATACTGGTGATATCTCCATGCCCAGATTGACGTACTTTTATATCCCAATTGCCAGCATTTCTAGGGTTGCTATCGGGTATAAAGCTAAAGTTTCCCTGACTGTCTGTTTCTCCCTTTAACCAGGGAGTTGCGCGATCGCTAGGAGCATAAATAACTACCTGGGCGTTTGCCATTGGCGTTCCATCATCATATTTAGCCTGGATAGCGATCGCCGATGTTTCACGATACTGAATGTTTGCTCCATGAGCCAAAACTCTTGCTGGTGCAGACAATAATGTTAATAGTGTTAAACAAAAGTAAAACCTAATCATAAAACCACTTTGAGCGCCCTGATTTACATGAATTGTAGAATTTTTCAGCGAAACAAAGCTATATTTCGCTGTTTTTTTCAAGATTCAGCAATTTATGACATAAAACATCAAATTATTGTTGAGTTTTCTTGCTTATTGTGAATTAGTGACAACACAGTGACCTTCTCCAACATGACCTAAACCGGCGATCGCCTCCTGCAATCGTTGATAATTTGGTGCTGACAGTTGTGCAGCCAAATCGTCTTCATCTAGTTTGACAGTGTCGTTACTAGCCAAGTTTGCCAAAGGCTGAAAGCCCAGCGCGTGCTGATTTAAAGCATCCTCTGGGGGGGTATCTGCATCCCCAAATACATGGTCAAAGTGAAAAGTCATTTCGACCGTTCCTGGTGTGTCTACTTCAACCATTCCCAAACGCTGATCGCCCACAAATTCACCACAGACATATGTAGTTGGTTGATTAAAGCTCAGATCAAAGTCAATGGTTTCGCCATCTTTAGTTGCTTGACCGAGTAGATTCATGGTTTTACCCGCAATGATGCTATCTGCTTCGGCAGTCGTAATATCCCAGGCTAGGGCATTATAAAAGCCAGGTTGGACATCAATTTCTGACACAACGATGGGGTCGGCGTCTGCTTCTCCCGCAGCTAAATTGGTCACCGTTTCCTGGTCTATAAGCGCCACCTTGTGTTGATATTCAATGCTATTTTTTGTATCGTTTTTTTCTGGCTCAAATGATGACTGTGCAGCATAGGCGATCGCGTCTCCAACATTTACATATAAATTATCGAAGCTAATTGACCAACCATCCTTACTTACAAATCCCTCTCTGACAAAATCTTCGCCGTTAGCAGTGAGAGATAAAGTTCCCTGTTCCGTAGATGCGGCGATCGTCTTAGGTGTATTTTGTCCATAAAGACTGGCAATAGCGATCGAACCTAGGGTAATCCCGTAAGCAATTATACGTACTTTGTTTGTATTCAAAACTTTCCTCGAAAAAAATTTGAGATGTGTTGTTTTTTTCTCTTCCTCTAGTAATAATGAATTTTGATTGTCCTTTACAATCCCCCCAGAGGGCATTATGTGAGATTATTTATAGAAAGTTAACTTTTAAACATCAGTTTTTAGTAGAGAAATTGCACCTTGCCAAAAACCAATGCGTGTCTTTTTTTATTAAATTGCTTACAATGCCTAAGGAGCTTAATTTAAAGGAAACTTCGTAATTTCTTTATAAAATTTAAGAGAATATTTCCAGATTTCTGTCTAATCTTCACCAAATTAAAAACAATCGAGGCTAAAATCGAAAAACAATTGCAAATTTCTAGTTGATAATACTTAATGAGCAATTAATTTAATCTCAGGTTCTAGAGGAAGTGGTCAGCATGCATGATCGTGCAGGACACTCTTCAAGAATCAAAACTAAGTTGAAGTGTAATTAGACACATAGTTAAGTTGAACTTAACTAAAGTTAACCAAAACAACTATTATTATTTTTTCACTGAAGGAGCAAGAGGAAAACGGCATGACCCAAGCTAATCAAGTTCTAGCAACGATCGCCAATCCTGGAAACGATTGGGAGAGCCTAATCGAAGAAGATAAGAAGAAGAATAGGGAGACAGCATCAGTCGATATTAAACCAGCCGCGAAAAGTAAGAAAAAATCTACTACTAAACGTGCCGAAAGAGGTAGAAAGAAGCCTTACACTGAAGATTCTATTCGTATCTATCTCCAAGAAATTGGTCGTATCCGACTCCTCAGAGCAGAAGAAGAAATTGAATTAGCGCGTCAAATTGCCGACCTGTTGGAATTAGAAAGACTAAAAGATAGCCTCGAAGACGGCTTAGGTAGAGAAGCTACCGACGAAGAATGGGCAAGAGAAGTAGACATGGAATATCGCAAATTCCGTCGTCGCCTGTTTATTGGTCGCCGAGCCAAAGACAAGATGGTACAGTCAAACCTGCGTTTGGTTGTTTCGATCGCCAAAAAATATATGAACCGTGGTTTATCATTTCAGGACTTAATCCAAGAAGGTTCTTTAGGCTTGATTAGAGCAGCGGAAAAATTTGACCACGAAAAAGGCTATAAATTTTCTACTTATGCTACCTGGTGGATCAGACAGGCAATTACTAGAGCGATCGCCGATCAGTCTCGGACAATTCGCCTTCCCGTTCACCTGTATGAAACAATATCCCGTATTAAAAAAACTACTAAATTACTTTCTCAAGAACGAGGTCGCAAACCTACCGAAGAAGAAATTGCAACTCGCATGGAAATGACCATTGAGAAGCTTAGATTTATCGCTAAATCCGCTCAATTACCCATATCTCTAGAAACACCCATCGGTAAGGAAGAAGACTCCCGTTTGGGCGATTTCATCGAGGCTGATGGCGAAACACCTGAGGATCAGGTTTCCAAAAGTCTGCTTAGAGAAGATTTAGAGAGCGTCCTTGATACCCTCAGCCCTCGCGAACGCGACGTTTTACGTCTACGCTATGGTCTAGATGATGGTCGCATGAAAACATTAGAAGAGATCGGACAAATCTTCAATGTAACTCGCGAGCGTATCCGCCAAATCGAAGCGAAAGCTTTGCGTAAGCTGCGTCATCCCAACCGCAACAGCATACTTAAAGAATATATCCGCTAGATAATCGGACTCATCTATCTTTGGATAGAAAAGAAAAAAGGATCTGACAATAAACGCAGATCCTTTTTTTGTGTGTTTCGCACAGTCTTAAAAAATCAGTTGTTTGGCGCGGAGACGCTAAGACACATAAGACTAAATCCGATTACCAACACGGGAGTGGAATATGGTTTTTAACCAAAAGCATTTCCTTCCGTCAAAGAATACTTTTATTAATCGAGTCAGAATAGTCTCCTCTAACTTCTGACGACTGGAGGTGAAGCCTCGTGCCTTTGTGACTTATTTAACATTAGACTTCTTGCACGAATAAATGATAAGGGCTTTTTCCCTTTTCCCCTTACCCTTCTTCCTAGATAGTTAATGGTGATTTATGCAAGAAGTCTATTAAAGTGTTGTTTTAGAACAGGATTTAGTACAAGGGGGTATCTGCTTTGTGTTGCCAAGTTATGGTGAATATCTTTCGGCATGAATCGATCTAACTTCGTTTTTGGTTATGGTTCATTGGTGAACGTTATTAGTCTCCAGGAATATCTCCAGCGAAAACTAAAGTCAGATGTTGACTACACGATTTGCAGTTTGAACAACTATCGGCGCTGTTGGAATGTGGCGATGGATAACGGTATCAATTTGCCTAACTACAAATATTATCGAGATAGCTACACGAAAAGGAGAATAGATGGTTTTGTTACGTTTCTAAACATTCGTCCTAGCGTTAGCAGCAGCATTTTAGGAATTCTATTTCGCGTCACTGATGCTGAGTTGGGTAATTTAGACTTACGCGAACGTAATTATCAAAGGACTAATATTACAGAACAGCTAAACATTAAAACAGAGGAAAACGTCTGGACGTATATCGGACTTCCCGCAGCTGAACAGAGATACCAAACAGGATTGCTACAAAATAAAGCAGTTATTGCTCAAACTTATTTTGATACGGTTAAAAATGCCTATCTTTCATTAGGTAATCAAGAATACGCTGACTATCTTGCTACTACTGATCAGCCAAAAGCTTCAATTATAGATTTAGAAGCATCTAAAATAGATAACTGAGAAAGGCGATCGCTTTTTATCTACCCTTCATTAAATGCGCTTCTCAGTAAAGCTTCCGTTTCAGTAGCCAGCCATTCGATATTTCTCATTCCCTGTCGAGATGTATCCCAGAAAAATTTCTCGATTTCCCAAGGTGTAGTTAGCCACTTTTCCATGTGCACGAAAGGGATACGGACTCCCCCAATGAAAGAGCTATACTGCTCAATTGTTTGATATCCGTTTGCTTGATAAAAAGGCTCTCCTGTGAGAGTTGCACCGATTGTAACTACTTTCGATTCGTCCATCACGTTATTTTCCAAAGTTCGCAGCAGCTCTGTTGCAACTCCCCGACGCGCGTATTCAGGATCAACAAATAGCTGTGCTAACAAGCTATCATTCGAGATCCAGCTATTCCTGATCGAAGCGTAACCAATGAGATGGTCTTCCAGGTGCGCCACAATTGCATTTGGCTTGGCAAGGTCGGTTGGTATCAAGGTGTTAACAAAGGAAAAAATATTATCTATTACCTCAACTTGTTTACCATCGGATTCTCTGTGATAAAGAGATGCTAGTGCTTCAACCTGCTGGGAATTATAATTGCTCGCACACAAGGCTTCGATGGACTTTTTGCACAATTGATTGACTGCATTCGAGTCCTTAAACTCATAAGGTCTAATTGAGAATTTCAATTTCTGATTACTCATGTATTTAATCGATCTAAATCTGCTTTCGAATTAATATTCCCAAAAAAGCTAGGTTCAAGCATTTCGAGATCTAAAAATAATTATTTGGCTACTTTCTGTGGATCGATATTAATGAAG